>CADAPI010000246.1 GCA_902789705.1 uncultured Ruminococcus sp. | reverse complement strand
CCCTGGAAACGGATGATACCTGCATGTGAGAAAGGCTTCTTAGCCATAACGCACGCATCGTTAATAAGAAACTTTGCCGGGAAATTATCCGTTGCATCAATAACAAAATCGTAATCCTTTATAATATCAAGAATATTTTCGCTTGTAATGAACTCATGATATGTGTTTACCTTCACGTCAGGGTTCATAGCTTCCATTGTCTCTCTTGCTGATTCGACCTTCGGAACACCTACATCCTTTGTCTGATGAATGATCTGTCTCTGAAGGTTGGAAAGATCAACTTCATCAGCATCAGCAATGCCGATAGTACCAACACCTGCTGCCGCAAGATACATTGCCACCGGAGCACCAAGACCGCCGGCACCGATTATCATTACCTTGGCGTTAAGAAGTTTCTTCTGCCCCTTTGCTCCGACTTCCTTAAGAATTATGTGTCTTGAATAACGTTCAATCTGTTCATTAGTAAAAGCCATTACTGACCTCCTCCCATGAAATAAAGGAATTCAACACTGTCACCGTCTTTGAGAACAGTTTCCTCAAACTGACCGCTCTTAACAAAATCATCGTTTACAGTAACAGTAACATACTGCGGTGTTTCCACGTTTTCATCGATTATAAGCTGTGAAACTGTAAGTCCGTCGCTTACTTCCTTTTTAACTCCTGCAACAGTTATTATCATTTTTTCTGCTCCTCATTATTATCAATTTAGTAAGATGGGTTTTCGGGACTTCGACCCGTAACCACGCTGATATATTCTTTACTTTATGCTATCAACAAGAGATACTATCTCATCTTTGCTTACTGCACCCTTAAGGCGTGAAACCTCTGTTCCTTTGTTTAAGAGAACCAGTGTAGGTGTTGCCTCAACGCCGTATTTTTCAACCAGTTCATCATCAAAGGCAGCGTTTACTTTTACTATTTTCAGTCTGTCTGCATATTCACTTTCAAGTTTGCTGAGCACCGGTGCTATCTTTTTGCACGGAATACAGCTGTCAGAGTAAAAGTCCACAAGTACCGGTATTTCTGATGAAAGCACCTCTGCATCAAAATTTTCTTTATTTACTCTTGCCGGCATTATCAGTCACCGACTTTCTGAATTATCAGTTCAAATGTACCGTCACCGTTGTCTGTCAGGCTAAGTACCTTATGACCTTCCTCCTTGACACTTCTCGGCACATTCTGCACCGGTTCACCGTCATTGAGTTTTACTGACAGTATATCACCGTCATCAAGTTCCTCAAGAGCGACCTTCGTCTTTACAAAGGTTATCGGGCATGTTACATCTGTAATATCAATAGAATCTGTTATATTAAAATCAGCCATTGTTAATTCCTTTCATGTTATATCCGGTCTGTTAAAACACTGATCTGTTAAATCAGAGATTTTCTGCAGCCTGTCTGAAATCTTCTATAAGGTCATCGATGTCTTCAATGCCCACGCTTATTCGTATAGTGTCGTCATATACTCCTGCGCTTACGCACTGTTCCTCAGTATTATGAGTATAGATAGTGCTCGCCGGATGTATCACAAGTGTGCGTACATCTCCTATGTTGGTGGCAATGAATGCAAATTTAATACTGTCCATCAGCTTAAAGGCCTTTTCCTTGCTTCCGGCTCTTATAGTCACTATAGCTCCGCCTTTACCGGAAAGCTCTTTCTGTACCAGATCATAGTAAGGAGATGAAGGAAGTCCGGGATAGTTCACTTCTATATTATACAGTGAATCGAAAAATTCGGCAAGCTTAAGTGCATTTTCACAGCTGCGTTCCATTCTTAAGCCCAGTGTATCGAGTCCCACAATATTCATAAACGCATTCATCGGTGCAAGGCAGCTTCCTGTATTACGCCATATTCCGTTTCTGAGTTTTGAAAGAAACGCAAAAGGTCCGAATTTAAGATATGACTCAAACCCCGGATATCTTTCCTTTGTCCATTTAAAGTTACCGCTGTCGACTATAATGCCGC
Organism: uncultured Ruminococcus sp.; assembly: GCA_902789705.1. Lineage (GTDB taxonomy): Bacteria > Bacillota > Clostridia > Oscillospirales > Ruminococcaceae > HUN007. The sequence goes on along the minus strand of CADAPI010000246.1, from coordinate 1,736 downwards.
TTATGGCATTTCCGCCGCCGTTTATGTACTTGGAAGATGAGTGAACAACTATGTCTGCACCGTGTTTTATCGGATTTACAAGATAAGGTGTTGCTGTTGTACTGTCAACTATAAGGGGGATACCGTTTTCCCTGCAGGCTTCCGAAACACGGTCAAGATCGACGATATCCAGTTTCGGATTCCCAATGAGTTCTGTAAAAACCGCTCTGGTATTTTCCGTTACCGCTTTGCTCACTGTTTCATAAGTAATAGACTCAAGAAAGCGTGCTGTTATGCCGAATGCCTTCAGATCATCAAACAGATCGATCGTTCCTCCGAAAAGTCCCGTGCTTACTATGACTTCGTCTCCTGACTTCAGAATATTAAGAAGGACCGCTGTAATAGCTGCCATTCCCGATGAACACGCTACTGCACCAAGACCGCCTTCCAGTTTGGCTATTCTGTTTTCAAAAGCACTTACAGTCGGATTTCCCACTCTTGAATAGGAAAAACCTGCAGCCCTGTTATTGAACACCTTTTCAAGCTGCTCTGCTGAATCATATGCAAAGGCACTTACCTGATAAACCGGAGGGAGAGTTGAACCCTGATCGCTGCCGTTCTGTGACGTGCCATGAAGCAGAGATGTATTAAATTTCATTTTTCCACCACGCTTTTCTGAAAGAATATTTAAAACAATGTACAGGACGGCATAGAAAAAACCGTCCTGTACAGTACATGAAATTTACTGTGAAATGATTTCGGTGCGCTTTCACCTGAAATTCCATTTACGCAAGGGTTCTTATCCCCTGCACAAGTCTGTCAATGTCACCGAATGAATTGTAGAGAGCAAGTGTAGGACGAACTGTTCCTTCGAGTCCGAAGTGACGCAGGATAGGCTGTGCACAGTGATGACCTGTACGTACTGCTATTCCGAGTTCGTTAAGTCTCTGACCTACTGCTTCATTATCAACTCCGTCGAGTACAAATGAAAGTACACTTGCCTTGTTTGTGGCCGTACCGATAAGGTGAAGACCGTTTATCTTCTGCATTTCCTTCATTGCGTAAACAAGAAGTTCGTGCTCGTGGCGATTTACCTCCGTCATGCCTATTGAATTGAGATATTCAAGGGCGGCACCAAGACCTACAGCATCAGCTATGCTTCCTGTTCCTGCTTCAAACTTGTTCGGAGCCGGATTGTAGATCGTGCGTTCGAATGTTACGTCCTTTATCATGTTGCCGCCGCCGTGATACGGTCTTGCAGCTTCAAGAACGTCTGACTTTCCGTAAACCACACCGATACCTGTCGGTGCAAAGATCTTGTGTCCCGAGAATACGAAGAAGTCTGTATCGAGTGCTGTAACGTTTACCGGAATGTGCGCCACGGACTGTGCACCGTCAATAAGTGTGCGTACTCCGTGTGCATGTGCGATCGCAACGATCTCCTCGATAGGTGTTACAGTACCGAGTGCGTTTGAAACGTGTGTTGCTGAAACGAATTTCGTTCTGTTTGTAAAGAGTTTTTCATACTCTGAAATAATGAGCTGACCGCTCTTGTCAACAGGAACAACCTTGATGACTGCACCTGTCTCTTCACAGATGAGCTGCCACGGAACAATGTTTGCGTGGTGTTCGAGCATTGTGAGAATGATCTCATCGCCCGGTTTAAGCAGAGGCTTTACATAAGCATTTGCCACAAGGTTTATAGCCTCAGTTGTACCTCTTACAAAAACGATATTGTCCTTTGAAGGAGCACCGAG
>CADAPI010000245.1 GCA_902789705.1 uncultured Ruminococcus sp. | reverse complement strand
AACTGTGTATGTTCCTTTAAGTGAAGTGTCAAGAGCGTCGAGTTCATCCTGATTCCACTGAACTGTAAACTGTTCGGAACTGCCGTCCGAGTATGTGCATTCCACCTTGTCCGGAAGAGAAACTTTTTCACCGGCTGATATCATCGTTTTTACCGATTCAATTCCTGCTCCTGACGGTGCGATAGAAGCAGAAGGATATGCTTTCAGAAGGGCATTGTACTGACTCATTGAAATAGGTATAACATATCCGTGGCGAGGCGTGAAGTCAAAACTGTAGGCGCTTCTGTCAAGCCTTTTAAAGTTTTCAAGATCGTCTGTTTCCTGCATTACATAGTATCCGTCACCGTATGCATCTGACATAAGAAGCCAATGATCAGTACCCGGAATGTTGTAAATGTTCGGACCTTCTACACCCATCGTTCCTTCCGAGATCTGCTTTACTTCCTTCCACGGACCTTCCGCCTTGTCCGACGTTGCAAGATAGATCCTCTTGTTTGTTTCGTTTTTATAGTACATGTAGTACTTGTTATTCTGGAAAATGATATCGGAGTCGATAGCACTGTCGCCGTTTGCCGGAGCAAAGAGCAGAGTAGGTTCCGTATCGAAATGCTTCAGATCCTTGCTGTATGCGTAGTACATGATCGTTCTGCTTCCGGTCTCATTCGAGTGGTTGGCCCAGTAGATCATGTAAGTATTCTTTTCAGGACAGTAGATTGCCTGAGGAGCCCATGCACGGTCGGAACCCATCATGGACGGATATTTGTTCGCAACTTCTATAAGTGTGACGTCGGTCCAGTTTATCAGATCGTCAGAACGGGCGCTGATAATGTTACGGTTGCTGCTCCATCCGAGAGATGATTTCATGTCGGTAGCCAGCATACAGTAGCTTCCGTCCTCACATTTGAAGATGTACGGATCACGGATACATTCAGTTCCTACATTTGATTTCCATACAGCTTTGCCGTTATTAAGAGCCTTGAAGTTATATCCGTCGGTACTTACTGCATACGAAAGACGTTCCTGTTCCGGAGCGTTGCCAAGGAAGTAGGCAAATAAAAATGCAGTGCCCTGTGAGTCTGAGTCAGAATTCCAGAGACTTGTATTTGATCCGTTTTCACCGAAGAAATAGTCATTCATCACGGAAAGGTCATCACCGTTTGCTTTGCCGTCTGAGTTTAAGTCAGCAGCTGTATTTCCGAGAGTGTCAAAACCGTTTGTAAGACCGCTCTGCATGAGTATTCTGTCAGTTATGTCAGTTTTTCCGTCACCGTTCAGATCTCCGAAAGCAGTGACCTGTCCGCTTCCGGCAGGCGAGATGTAGAAACGCTGATTTGCGCCTCCCCAGTAGTCCCACTGGTCGATAACTGCACCGTTTTCGGAACTTTGGCCGTAAACATCAAAAGCAGCTTTGCCGGAGCATTCGGCTGTTATATAGTAACTGTCGCCGGTCTTGTTAAGCTTGAAGTGCTGTGAACTCAGGTCGCTGTAACTTTCAAGCTTTATCTTGTTACCGTTTGTACTGTCACCGTTTTCAACTGTCAGGGACTTGTCAGGATATTTAACAGACATGATACGGCAGTAGCCGTTATCAGTAGTGAATATCTGCCATCTCTGCGAATCATCAGCAAGAGAAGCCCACTGGTTTGCAGTTCCGTCACTCTGAGCAGTTACATATTTCTCGCTGAGAACAGGGGATATGGTGTAGAATCCGCCGCTTATTATCTCACCGCTCTGATCAGCTTTTTTTATACTTACGATATCATCTGATGCACCTGATGAATTAAATACTGCTGTCGAAGCAAACATAAGTGCCGCAGATGTTATCACTGCAATTTTTCTGTGAATTTTCATTCTTTCTCCTCCGTACTTATAGTTTTTACACTAACGTATCCTGTAAACTCTATTATAACTTAAAATATTATAAAATTCAATATACTGCACATAGAAATCGCTGATGGTTAATAATAATTGTAATGTGTGACAAAGCATATATGTGACGAAGTCACAGAAAAAGCAGCAGGTTTCATGTATAATAAGAACAGTAAATAAAGAAACAGCAGAGTTTCGGAATTTACATTATAAGTGAATCAGAAAGAATTTTAACATATTTAAAGACAAGGAGAATGCTGTATGTCAGAAATCACAATCACAAGCCAGAACTTTGATGAAGTAGTAAATAAATCAGATAAGCCTGTACTTATCGATCTCTGGGCAACATGGTGCGGACCGTGCCAGATGCTTGCTCCTGTTATCTCACAGATTGCAGATGAACATCCGGAAATAAAAGTAGGAAAGGTAAATGTAGACGAACAGCCTGAACTGGCTGCGGCGTTCAACGTTTCCAGTATCCCGATGGTAGTTCTCATAAAGGACGGCAGGGTAGTAAACTCCGCAGTCGGATACAGACCAAAGAGCAGTATTGAAGCAATGCTTGCATAATGCTTTTTCCTCATAAATAAATTAAAAACAGCGAAAGCCGGTACTGATAAGCAAACAGTACCGGCTTTCGCTTTGGTTTATTTCTGTATTAATTGATTTTAGCACATTCGTATACATCAAGCGGATGACCGAGAAGCCGCATCAGTTCAAGTTCGTCGATTGCATCACATACAGCATTGTGTACTTCACAGTATGAACTTTTTCCGGAAAGCATCTGCATGATCGGCTCAACACCGTAATTTCGTTTCAGTCTTCCGGTCATGCAGCAGTCGGCATTTTCCGGTATAGCTCTGTTATACTGCCTGTAAGCAGCCAGCCTCATAATATCGTACCACTGGAAACTGCTAAGTTCAGGAAGATGACCGTAGTCGAATTTGGCATTATATGCGAAAATTCCTTTAACATTGCAGGCCTTCATTCCCTGTGCGAGGTTAGCCATGACAGCTTCTCTTGAACCACACATATCAACTGAATGATTCGGGACACTGATGACATTTGAATACATCCCGCCGGAACGGTACTCCGGATCGATCAGATAATACTTTGTCCCTATCGGTCTGAAAGTGAGTGAATCTGAAATTACTATTCCAATGGACATGACTTCATCATGCCAGTTTGTTTCTGTGTCTATAACAGCAAAGTGTGATGATCTGCTCATATTTATTTCTCCTGTCATGATCCTGTGCCGCTGTATCTTGTAGCTCCGTACATCCATATCTTGTAGCTGATGAAGAAGAAGAGAACGCCGATGACCGGTGAAAGCCACGAGAGTACCGGTATCTGGTCAGGGCGAAGGATGACAAGACTCGGATAGTAAGCAATGAAGGCTATCGGCATTAGGAATGTAAAAATAAATCTGAATACCGGGCTGAAGATGGTTACCGGATATTTTGCATAGTCTCTGAAACGGTATACGAGGTCAAGTACGTAGAATGAATTCTGTATCCAGAAACATGTTGCTGCTGCGGCGTTCTGAAGTGCTATCATGATAAGTGATGCCGTGAGCAGGAAGATGATCAGTTTGATGATCATGAACGCTGAACATCCGAGACCGAGTTTTATCCAGGCGTAGATGAGCGTTCCGATACCGAAAGCGAGCTGACCGAGGCCTTTTATATCAAATACTTCGGACTGATAGTAGAAGAAAAGATTGATCGGTCTGAAGCAGTACTTGATGAAGTCGCCGGAGTAAACGTTCTGGCGCAGGCTCCAGTTGTTGTCGAAGAAGCACTGCACCGGTGTCAGCGAGATCAGCGAAAATCCGTAC
>CADAPI010000244.1 GCA_902789705.1 uncultured Ruminococcus sp. | reverse complement strand
ACATGCTATTTACTTTTTGATACAATATGCTTATATAATAATAATCGTCGTTATTGAATAATATTCAAGAGAAATGTAGATATATTACAAATAAAATATTAATTCAATGACTTTAAATTATTGTTTGACTGTCGATAATAAATTATATAGGAAAAAATCAATCCAGTAATATGGCATTTTTCTATATGTACCATACATTCTGATATAGGAGGATTTTATCATGAGCAATTATGATTTTTATGACAATGATCCGCAGGAGCAGCTAAAAGCAGTTGTAAGCGAATGGCTTAGAAGCAAAGCTGATAAAAAAGAAATTATTCTTGATGATTACTTCAGTTTTGATGGCAAAAAATATCGCCGTTACTTAACGCCAACGCTAACTAAGTTAATTCCGGATAATTATCGTGTAGATGGTCCAGAATGGAGAAATCATAATTATTTTTATGAGATCACATGCAACTCAGGATCATTATACATACATTTAGCTTTCTTATATTCCAAGATAGAATATAATCCTAATAAAGATGCTATATTAATATGTGAAGAGATTACTAAATCTAAATTTAGCAAAAGCACCAGAAAACCTAACCGTCTTTGGAAATGGCCGCATAGATCATCCACCAAAAAATGTGATCCATATTCAAAAGAAGATGTTTTCAAAGTAATGGATGAACTTTTCGAAGAAATGAATAAATATGAATCTGATGTATTAGAAGATCTCCGTTCGAAAGGCGTAATTAAATAGCTATAACAACTAACACAAATCAAAAAGCAGAAAGAAGAATGGTTTATTCCATTTGGCTTTCTGCTTTTTTAATTTACACTTATTCCTATATTATCTGCCCACTTAGCCAACCTTCGCATATCGTTCGCACATTATCGCTCTGTCCATGACGAGTTCCGGAGTTATTTCTCCGCTCATCATGAGGTCGAAGAGGGATGGTGAGAAACCGGATACAAGGGCGGTACCGTTTGTACCCAGCTTCACAGGGAAGTTTGTCTGCATGCTGTTTACATTCCAGAAAACTACCTGCGGAAGCTTGTAGCCGGCATTCTCGTACATCTGACGCATTGTGTCGTAGAGTGTCTGGTCGTTGCCTCCTTTGATACATCCGTCGAATTCCATATCGGAAATGATGAACATTTTCGAAGGTATTTCCTCGCAAGGAACATTGTTCTTCACAGCTGTGTCGAGGATGAGACGGAACACCGCTTCGAGGTCGGTATTTGCTACCTCGTTATACGACTGGCAGTAACGTACCTTTTCCGTGATGTCCTGACCTTTCACCTCAACAAGCTGCGGATGCATCGAGAATGTTATGAAGTGATTTGCAAATGCACCTTTGTTGTGCTCTGCAAAATATATGCCGAGTGACAGTGCTGCGTCTATCGGACGAACGCTGTTTCTTGCCCATGTCATTGAACCGGATCCGTCGATCACGGCAATGGCATTTTCTGTGCTGTCGGCATATGAAGGCAGGTTCTTCCACGTAAGATCGAGCATCCAGCGTTCCTTGTGATCCATAGCATAGTCCGTAAGGCACTTACGTACTACTTCATACGGATAGAGCGTATCTGCATGCATCATTACGGTGCCATGCTCTACTGCCTCCAGGAAATTGCTGTATCTTTCTTCGTCGTGACGGATGAATGCTTTGCGGTACTTGAACATCGCACCGGATGACTGCTTGCTGTAGTCGAAGGTGTAGTCTGCAGTACGGAGACGGTTCTCGATAATATCCGAATACTTACGAAGTTTCGAGAGAGTCTTACGGTATTCGCTCTCGGACATGCCGAGAAGCTTTGCGATGCGGCGGCCGTTTTCGCGTGTCTCCTTTGATGAAGCATTTACTGATGGGAGCCACTTTGCAAGAAGCGAAACCTGTCCGTCTTCTGACATGGACTTACAGTCGGCAGAAAGCTGTTTCTTTATTATCTCCACTGCTTTCTGCTCGCATGGTGTTCCAAGAAGAGCGCAGAGGTCGTCGTATCTTCCGTATTCACAGAAATATTCCGCATTACGGAGAACTGCATCCGGTTCTTCTTTTGCAAGAAGTTTTACAGCCTCACGGAAGAATCTTCTTTCGCCAAGGCCGCCGCGGATATCACGTGCAAAGAAGATGATCTTCATTGTACGTACCGGATCTTCCGCATATGCACGGCGTACTGCTGCGGCGATATCCTCAGAAGAGGCATTTCTCATAGCGCCTGCACGGAAGAACAGATCGAGACATTCCGAATTACTTGTCGAATATGTCTTAGCGCCGTTGAATGTGTTTTTGACAGTTGATTCGTTCTTTAATAATTCTAACATAACAATTCTCCTCTTCTGATTTTTTATTTATTTAACTTATATTCTTTCCATAATCATGTCTGCTTAAAACAGACGCTCTGAAACAGCAAGGTTCCTCCCAAACAATTAATACGATAATGCTGTATGTACTTTTTTCAAAGTACAACCATAATATATTTTTTTCATCAATATAGGCTCGGCTGTATGCACCTTTTTCAAGGTGCGAGCAGTTTATAGATTCTTTTCAAAAAAATAGCTTGGCTGTACGCACATTTTTCAACGTGCAATTGAATTTGTAACATGTCCCTTGTCCACGGTGCCTGCCTTTTAGACATCTTAAATTTTCAGTTTAAATAAGAAACTGCTGTATGCACCGTATCTCCGTTTCAGAGCGTGTTCTTAGTATAGCACAAACAAATCGGATTTCACGGAGAAAAAGCTGCGACAACTCATGACCTTGAAAAAAATGCTGTAATAAGGTATACTTATCATACAAGGGAGGGATTTTGGTGAGCACATTTTCTGAACTTATCAAAACATTCAGCCGTACCCGCGACTATGTGCGGGACTTTTTTATCTACGGTTGCAAGGTTCGTGATGATTTCAAACACAAGAGCAGCCGAACTTATGACGACGAACGCCGACGCACGGAAAGCTGGCTCGGTGACTATATAAATCATGATGATTCAAAACGAGGCAGACAGATAAGCATGTCGGTGGACAGCGGACATATAACTGAAAACCCGCTGTATCAGGCTTACTACGCAAAGAGTTTCACGGATAACGACATAAAACTTCATTTCTTCCTGATTGACCTTCTGGCAAACGGAAAACGGTTTACTTCACAGGAACTTACTAATCTTCTTTTTAGGAAATACGATTTTTATCTCGACGAAAAAACTATCCGCACAAAACTGAAGGAATACACAGACGAAGGAATTTTCATCTGTGAAAAGGAAGGCAGAACACCGTACTACCGTATTTCGCCGGATACTTTCGATGAAATGTCCGGACGTTATCCCGGACTTAAAGATGCTGTAAGATTTTTTTCCGAGATACAGCCTTTCGGGGTTATCGGAAACAGTATTCTTAAAAGCTGCGATATGCAAAACGACAGATTTATCATGAAGCACAACTACATCGCCCGTACTCTGGAAGATGACATACTCCTTGATATTCTTGAAGCCATGCGTTCTGAACGTTCAGTAAAACTTAAAATCTTTCCGGCACGTTTATATCTTTCAGAAAACACAAAGGAACTGAACCGGACCTGCGTTCCGATGAAGATAAGCACATCTGCCCAGACCGGACGGCGATATCTGAGAGTAAGAACAGCTTTGATTCCATAAGGCTCGATTATATAAAAGAGGTCAAACCGGATGAACCGTGTCCGGAATATTCAGCTCTGACCGAAAAGCTGAATGAAGAACTCACGCATGTTTTCGGCATTTCATTTTCCGGAAGAAACGGTGCGGAGGAGATAACTCCTCTGCGCATAACGATGCATATTTCTCCTGAGGAATACTACATTTTCGACCGTGTGAAACGTGAGATAAGATACGGAAAAATTGAGCAGACCGGCGAAAACACCTATCTGCTCACGCTTGATATATATGATCCGAAAGAAGCTGTTCCGTGGATAAGGACATTCACCGGAAGGATCATTTCGATTGAAGGAGGAACTGAAGAGATATGCAGACAGTTCCGGACTGATACCGAGGCCATGGCCAAGCTCTATGGGGAGGTGCAGGCATGAACATATTTCATGAGATATACGGCACTTACTTCCGTATCGTAAAACACCTGCTTAAGCGCAGACGCATGACTGAATCGGAACTTAACTCCGTTATCATAGATGAAGGATTCCGCGACTCGTGCCTTTTCCTGCAGCCGAGACTGATACCTAACGCTGACGGATCTGACTGGGGACTTTTCCGGAAAAACGATGACGGAACACTTTCAGCCAACACAAAGAACGATCCGCAGTCTCCTCTCACTCTCCTTCAGAAAAGATGGCTCCGCACAAAGCTTGAAGATCCGCGTATCCGTCTGTTCCTGTCGGATGATGAGTACTCCGGTCTTACGGAAGAACTAAAAGATACTGCTCCTCTTTACACTTCTGAGATGCTTTATTTCTACGACCAGTTCAGTGACGGTGATCCGTTTGAAGACAGAAAATATAAAATGCATTTCCGTGAGATACTGACTGCACTGCGCAATCGCGAGATAATTGATGTGTCATACCGTTCGGGGAAAGGCAATGGAAAGCGCCTCCGCGTTGTCCCGTTCTACATCGAATACTCGGAGAAGAATGACAAGATTCGTGTCTACTGCATTTTTCCGTTCAGTGAGCAGAAAGAGAATTTCATCATACTCAATATCGGACGTATTCTTTCACTGAAACGCACAGGAATTTTCTTTTCAGGTGAAATTGATTCAGAGGCATGCTTCCGCCAGACCCGATGTGAAGAACCGGTCACTGTCCGCATAAATCCGGAACGCAATGCTCACGAAAGATTTATGATGGAATTTGCACCGTATGAAAAGCGCACAGAACTTGATACGGAAACCGGTGTGATGACAGTACAGCTCTGGTACGACAGCCTCGATGAAACTGAAATACTCATCCGCCTGCTCGGATTCGGTCCGGTGCTTGAAATTCTTTCGCCGCCAGATTTCCGCAAACAGGCCGTCGAAAGAATAAAAAGGCAGTGCGAAATTATGAAGAGTGAATAACAGAAAAACTATCCTTAAAAACAGATCCGCATATTCCAGAGTCCACGCATTACGTGAACCGGGATATGCGGATCTTATTGTATGTCGTTTTAATCATTGATTAGCTAAGGAAACACTGATTAAACCGGCAATCCGGCTTCGCCGGATTGCCGGGGTGAGGAGATTACGGGGCTTCGCCCCGTGCCCCCACGCTGATTTATGAATAAATCAGCGTTTTCCTAAGCTGATCATAGAAAAATGCTTTCGAGATGATCTTCAAGTCGTATTTTTCAATATTTTCGATATCAAAAAGTCTCGGCAGTCTGTTTGTAACAGGATAGATCCTGCCGGAACCGATTATGCGGACAGGAACTGTCTTTACCCCTGTTTTCTTCGAGATAAGTGCTGCTCCTTTTTTGTATGTACCGAGTTTTCCGTCTCTGGTTCTTGTGCCTTCCGGATGGATGAGCAGAAGCTTTTTCTTGTTTTTTATAAGCGAAGCCGCTCTTTTCAGCGCACCGGAAAAATCCCCTTTACGGTCAACAGGTATGCCTCCGGATACACGGAAAATGAATTTTTCAATCGGGTCATCAAGATGTTCAGCTGCTATCAAAGCACACATATCATCAATCGAAAAGCTTTCGTCCAGTGCCGCCCATACCCACATGCAGTCAAGGTCACTTTCGTGATTCGGACAGATGATATATTTATCATACGGATCAAGTTTTTCGAGGCCGGTGACTTCAAAATTGTACATGAACTTTGTAAGTCTTATAAACGCACTGAAGAACAGATAGTCATGATATTCTCTTTCGACAGGATACCGGCTGTATTTTCTTTTTTGTCTGATCATAGTTTTCTTACACTCTTTATCATTTGAAATTTCTTCTGAAAGACTTCTTGCCGTCGGATGTTCATAGATACTGCTTACAGGTACAGTCAGTCCTTCGTTTTCCGCCTTAGCCATAAACTCCAGAGCAAGGAAGCTGTCTCCGCCGAGTTCAAAGAAATCGTCCTCTGCACCGACTGAACCGAGTTTAAGCACATCGGCCATTATCCTGCAGAGTGCCGCTTCTGTTATGTTTTCCGGCTCTGAAGATTTTTTACCCATGTCATCTTTGATAACGAATTCCGGCAGAGCTTTTCTGTCCGTCTTGCCGCTCTGAGTAAGAGGCATGATGTCAAGCCGCATAAAACCGTTCGGTATCATGTATGAAGGAAGATGCTTTTCCAGATAACGGCGAAGCTTTTTTTCATCGATTTTATCAGATGAAGTATAGTAACCGTAAAGCTTCTGCCCACCATCCTGCACCCTGCATGCTACAGCTGCCTGAGTAATTCCTTCAAATCCGCACATTGCTCCTTCTGTTTCGGTAAGATCGATACGAAGTCCGCGAAGTTTTATCTGACTGTCCCTTCTGCCGCAGAAGACGATGTTTCCGTTTGCACGCATTATTCCCATATCGCCGGTGCAGTACATCATCTTTCCTTCACAGAATTTATCCGGAATGAATTTTTCTGAAGTAAGATCCGGAGCCGCCGGATACCCCTTTCCGACACCGTCGCCGGAAATACAGATCTCACTTCCTTCTCCTGGCCACCGCGAGCACCACCGCGATTCCCGCGATCAGCCCAATCGTAACAATCCCCATATACCGCGAGCGGTTCGCCGTCTCTTCCAATGATACCGGCTCTGAAGCCCTGCCTTTCACCGGATCGGACCTGAAATACATCACATCCGGCTCTATCGTGTTATAGCCGATGACATAAAGTTCGCCGTTATAGGACACTGCGATCGGATTGAACGCCTTATGGAAACTGGAAGCCCTGTCATGGAGCACGGCCTCATTTTCATTGTCATAAATAATGTGAACGTCTTCTCCGGGCGTACCCGATCCTATGATCGCTACTCCATCCTCAAGCCCCGTGATCGCGAAATGCTCCGCGGGTTCATCGCCGGCATTCTGCTTGTCATAATCTGTTCGCAGGTCCGCTCCCAGCGCCTGTTCAAGCTCGTCAGTCAGGTCCTGAGTCACAAACCGGTTTTGTGACTCATCATAAGAAACCCGCAGGAACTTCCCCATGGTCACCATGTCCTTGTCGGCAGCTTCATCTGAGTCAAAACCGTATTTCAGGTAGATGTATATTTTGTCTCTGCTCGTTCCTATTTTACCGGATGTTGCATCGTAAGAGAAATTAATATCCGAACCGATCTCTGTCACGCTTTTTCCTGTGAGATCGATCTTGTAGAACTTCATGCCGCTATCAGCAGGTTCCTCATCAGTGCCCTGCGCAGCATCTTCAGCCGGCACCTCACTGCCGCCCTGCGCAGCATCTTCAGCCGGCACCTCACTGCCGCCCTGCGCGGCATCTTCCGCCGGCTCTTCACCGACGCCCTGCGCCTCGCTCACGCCCTGCGCAGCATCTTCAGCGGATTCCTCAATGCTCTCAAGAGCAGTGGTTCCTTCTTCCTCGCCGCTCTCCTCCTCGGACGTATTGTAATAAAAGCCGTCCACCGCATAGAGCGTATCTCCGAGTGCGCAAATTCCTATAGAGGCATCCGGCAATTTGACATCCAGCTT
>CADAPI010000243.1 GCA_902789705.1 uncultured Ruminococcus sp. | reverse complement strand
GAAATCATAACATTTATTATTATGTAAGTCAAGGATGAATATTGTTATTCTTGACTTTGTTGAATGTATAAAAAAATACCGGTCACCTTGCATGACCGGTACTATAATACATTTACTTATGGAAACTCTGATTCACTCGCAGATCCTTAACGTGGAGTCAGACGAAATGCGTATGTAAGCGGATATTCGCCGGGACGATCAATAATTCCGGCCGGAAGATCAATAAGTCCCAGAAAATGTGTATCATCAACAGGTATAATCTCAATATTCCTTATAGATCCTTTGTAATACTCTGTCTTAAGGCAGTCAATTATTGTGCTGTTATTAACGAAGTCAGAGTCAATATCGAAGAGCACATCCTGTTCGCCGTTGTCACGTATGCCTATAAATTCGCTGCCTGTGCTGACGAAGAGCCGGTACTGACCGTAGCCTTTCACGACTCTGAATTCAGGTCCCGTGATACTGTAGCTTACTAATTGCCAGCCGTCAGCAGTGGAGTAGAGTGTCTGTCCGAGGCTGCCGGATGCAGGGTCAAATTCAAAGACAGAAGCATTGTAAATATAGGTGGAGTCAGGAACATTTTGCACAGTCTCCCGAAGAAGCACCGGCTTGCCGTCACGGTCAAAGAAGAGGTTTTTTCCGATACCTTTCTCACTTTCAGGTTCCAGTACAAAAGAGACCTCTGCTGTTTCCTTGCTGATCCTGAAAATCATCTTTTTATATCTCGACATCAGATATAACACATCACCCGCACTTTCAAAATCAGAATCCTGAAAGTCATAAGATTCGCTGTTCTGAAAGCCGTCTAAAGGTTCACTGGAGATAAGTGTTCCGTCTCCGGCATAGTGGCAGAGAAGATAGTGATCCTGTCTGCTGTTATCCCAGATCTCATACTCGTCATAATTAAGATATGATCGTCCGCCTTCTGGTTCAGGTCCGTCGTGACTTTCCCTGTTGACAATCGCCCAGACACCGTCATTATCAAATGCATAGCATTGATAACGAAGAACATCGTAATCTCCGTGATCAGGCGGTGTAAGTACAAATGTTTCTGATGTCTGCATATCTTCGCTGATGTGCAGATATGCCAGCTGATGATTCTGATTATAGCCAATGCAGCCGAATCCGTCCGCGGTACGTCCTGCTTTTATATAGCAATAAAAATCACCAGGCAGCTTTATCTGGTCACAGCGGACAGCATCTGACTGAAGAGCAGCAGGTGCTTCGGAAGCTACAGGAGTTGCAGGAGCTGCAGAAGTTTCTGTAACGCCTGTTGTTACAGAAGATCCTGAAACCGCTCCTGTCGCAAAGGACGAACCGATAACGGTTTCCTTTACTAATACCGGGCTTACAGAAACCGGTTTTGTCGCTGATGACTGACTCGCTGCAGGTTCTGTTACTGAAGTCTGGCTTACTGCAGGTTCTGATTCTGTTACCGTGCTTACAACCGGATCTGGATCATTCAGCTTCTGGTGCAGATAGTTTCCTCTGCCTATGCTGCCTGCGATAACAGCAACTGCTGCTGCCATACCTGCGAACATGATCCATCCCGGACGATTCTTTTTTTCTATAACGGGTACGCTGCAGCTGTTATCAGCATCATCTTTATTTGTTACATTCATTTTGTTCTCTATCATATTAAACATTCTTTCTCTGGCCGAATCTGACAGGGACGGGTACTCTTTCGCAATTCTGTCTGCAGTTTCAAGATCAATGTCGAATTCATCGAACTTTTCATCTTTCATATTCATACTTATCCCTCCTTAGTAATTTATGCCGGCTTCAGAAAGCATCTTTTTAAGCTTCTCTCTTGCTCTGATACTTCGTTTCTGTACTGCAGCCGCGGTCATTGAGAGCACTCTTCCTATTTCAGATACCGTCATATTGTAGTAGTACTGTTTTACAATTATCGACGTGTCAGGTTCGCCTAATTCTTTTATCTTATTAAATATGATGGAATTACGCTCTGACATCTCGACAGATTCGGATATGTTCTCTCCGGACGATAATTCCATGATGCCTTCATCGTCAGAAGATATCGTTTTATATGCTTTGGCACTGAGCTTTCTGTACATATCTATCGCTCTGCATCTGGCTATCACCCCGATAAATCCTTTCAGATCACCTTCGCGGTCACCAAGATCATCTTTCTTTCTGAACACCTCTGTAAAAACGTCACTCACACATTCTTCTATATCTTCCGTAGTTCCACAGTTTCTGAGTTTAGTCGCTGCTATGATATACACATAATTGCAGTATTCATCAAAAATCGCTTTCATGCATTCTTCCGGAGATCTTTTCATGTGTTCCATGAACTCCTGATCTGTCATACGCATTCCTCCTCCATATTCAGTTTCAGCGATCGCTTTCATTATATATACTCGTACATACAATTCAAATAAGGACAAGATTCCGAAAAAAATTTTCAGATTTTTCTCTTAAACAGAAAACCGCCTGCGGACTGACCACAGGCGGCTTTAATGATATTCTTTTTTATTTCCAGCCGAAATATTCCGCTATCATCATGAAAAATTTCGGCAGAGACATGATACTGCTAGCAGTAATGATAATGGTTACAATACCGAGAGGACCGAATCTCTGGCTCTTGCCGCTCTTTACTCTTTTATTCCATATAGGAATCATGATAAGTGGAGGAACGACGATCCAGAATGCCATAGCACCCAAAACTAAAAAAACTATTCCTTCCAAAACCTCCATTGTTCTCTTCTCCTTTTAGTTCTTATTCAACAAGATAATATAATCATACCACATTTTCACTGATAAATCAAGTATGTAGGGAAACGCTGATCACACTCCCGGCTCATTTCATATCTTCGCATCACATACTGCATTATCGTCTGCCGCCTGCATATTTACCGCAGTTTATACTCCGCTGCTCTCCTTGGAAGTTTCCGCATAAGGGATATCTCCCAGATCACCAAAACGTTTTTCCAGAGCATTTCTGAACTGTTCTGTTGTCGGCGATTTCGGTTTATTTCTGAACATCAGCTGAACCATCATTATTTCGATTTTGTCTTCCATCATATTCCTTTTGCTTTTATATCATCAATTGAACTATATATGTATTTCTCCAGGTCCTGTATTATTGCGATCATGGTGTAAAACTCATTGATACAATCCATGTTTCACCGGTAAGCAGTTTTACTTCCATAAATTCATTCTCAGCTTTATTTTTCATCCTGTCACCTGATTTACCTTTCACGAAAAACGTCTTTTACTTATCAAAACACTTTCCTGGCTTCATTATATGATTATCAAAGCAAAGACGCTGCCTTCCCTGTTTCTTCAAACAGAACCGGAGTAACCAGCGGATATGTGAGCTCATCCGGAAGCTTATCAAAAAACTTAACCTCTGCCATTTCACTTTCAGGCAGTTCGCCCGGAGTTTTAATAACAGCAGCAAATACTACCCCGTTCGCATTACCAGCATCGCACCATGCGTTGTAATCGCATACCGGTATTATTTCAGCGTCTGTTACACCGCTCTCTTCGTACAGTTCTCTCCTTGCCGCTTCAATAGGTGTTTCACCTGCTTCTATATGTCCGCCCTGCGTTTCCCATGTTGTTCTCTTACTGTGACGGCTGAGCATGTACCTGCCTTCATAATACGAACAGATTACAACGTATTTGTATTTATCTAATGATCTCAGCGGAAATGTCCTGCACTAAAGTGTTGGTCTAAGTTCTTCCGTGTATTTTACT
>CADAPI010000242.1 GCA_902789705.1 uncultured Ruminococcus sp. | reverse complement strand
TTTCATTCCGTTTGAAAGTGTTATATCTGCTTTCTTTCCGGCATTTTCAGCGGCGCATATGCGTGCGGTCTCTGATGCATTCAGTCCGAGATAGTCAAAAATAAAATTCTCATCCAGTTCGGACAGAACATCAGGACTGCAGATGTGTGCGGTTCCGGCTCCCATCTTTTTTACAAGAGATTTTATGCCGGATTTCATTTTTCTGTAGGTCATTTTCCTTAACTCAAGTATCTCGGCTTCGCGGTATGATTCGTACGGTCCGACTTCGGTAACTACGTAGGCTGAATCTTCAATGTCCTTTACCGAAGTGTATTCCTCAGTTACTGTAAAGTTCGGTTCACCGTATATTTTTCTGTACTTTTCCTCCGAAAGATACATGAACATGAAGCGGCTTTCGTTTGAAACTGAAAGAGTGAATTCACCTCCGCACAGATCCATGAGGCAGTATTCGCCGAGTTCCGGCAGATAGTAGTTGTATTCCTCGTAGAAGATGTGCAGCCTGTTCCCGATAACTTTTGCCGCCATACGTTTTTCATAGTTGCGGCTGTCGTTTATCGTACTGTAGAATTTCCTTCTTTCTGCTGCTTCGGTTTTTTCGAGTTCGGCAAAGCTTTTTCTGAATATACCGGTTTCTGAAATATCGGTGTACTCCCGTGTTTCGGCATCGTGTTCATCGTCAGGATAGGTGTAAACTGAATATATCTTTTCGGGAGGAGCGACCTTTTTTCTGAGACAGCTTACAAAGCAGTTTTCACCGAATGAGTCATGAGGCTCGCGGAAGCTTACTGTAAGCTCAGTACGTCGTCCTTCACCTTCAAGTTCCATGCTTGTTCTCATGGTGTGGAAATTATCCACGTCGTAAAGAAGATCCATGAAAAAGTAAGGATCAGTGTAACGTGTGACACCGCCGATGATGCACTGGAAATGCTTCCTTACCGGACTGAACGGATAATTCTTCTCCCTGTCAGTGTTCCGGTGGTTTATGATATCAAGTTCCGGGAAACCGTTTGCGACCAGGGTCGAGTTTATTTCCGGAATGATCTTCATGTTGTCATCAGCCGTTTTAGGATTTTCGCTCAGATTATCGAGAATGTTCATGATGAGTTCATCACGGACGTTGTAGTCGTCGAGCGGTTCCATCCAGTCGTTGTGCTTCAGCGCAAGATCAGTATCGAATGTATCGAGTCTGAGCGCTGCGCATACTGCTATAATGCAGTCACGTTTCTTTGTGGCCTTTTCACGGTTTATCATTTTCCGGAACAGTTCATGGCTTATTCCGACCATGTCGGCGATATCTTTTTTGGTGATCTTTTTACCCAGCCTTTTCGATAATTCCTTAAGCTTAAGACTGAAGAAGCATGAAAGCGAATTCTTTGTGACCGGTGTGTTTTCGTCGATAAACTTTTCACGGTTAAGTATGATAGTACCGGTGTTTCTGTTCAATATATTCACTCCTTTCGGATCGTAGTTCGTTTGCTGATATTATGATATCATAGGGAAAATTAAAAGTCAATAAAAACTGGGACATATATATCCCGAAAATGTACCCGAAAAACATTTTTCGAATATAGACTTATAAACTGAAAAATAGTATAATATTATTAAATAGTCATTTCGAATTGATGTGAGGAAAAGGAAATGTTAAAAATATTTTTCGGTGAAATGGAAAATGCCGTGTATAATACTTCTCTTTACTTTAAAAATCGCTTTAATCCTCGCTGGATGGAAGATGATCGTACAGTGAAGATGATAAAAGATGTTGATAAGTCTGAGGTCCTTGGAAACGGTGCAGTTTCAAGTCCGGTAATGGGAATAATAGCACCTGTATCTCTTTCAGGAGGAGTAAAGACACTTATTCTTATTGATCAGATAAATGATAAAGTTTTCAATGCATCAAACTGCGGTGACAACTGTGCCCGATGGCTTCTGGAAATGGGCAGGGAAAAAGATGTTGTCATTAATCTCAGACATCTGATGGATTTTGGCGACGGACAGTTTGATGTTGAAATAATGAATACAGGTGAAACGGTTCATAATATGTACGATCTGGCCGTTAAAGCAGGAAGGTTTGTCTGATGAAAGGAAAATATCATGTTAAGCTCCAGAACGGATCTTTGCGTTATGAATTTGAAATAAAAAGGAATATTACAGTACTTAAAGGCGATAGTGCAACAGGAAAAACCACTCTTGTTGAAATGATACGGGAATACAACGAGCAGGGCGAAGACAGCGGTGTTGAACTGTACTGTGATGTAAGCTGCCGTGTACTGTCGGGTAATCTGTGGAAAGAACAGCTTGCCGGCTGTGATAATGCACTTGTGTTCATAGATGAAGGAAATAAATTCGTTAAAAGCAAAGAGTTTGCTGAGGCTGTAAGATTCAGTAATAATTACTATATCATTGTTACCAGAGAAAATCTTGAAACACTGCCGTTCAGTGCTGATGAGATATACGGAATACGAAGCACCGGAAAATACGGCGGCCTGACACCGGTTTATCATCAGTTTTATCGGATTTATGATTTTGGACGTTCAGAACAGTATCCTGTAAAATGTCAAACCATCATTACTGAAGACAGCAATTCCGGATTTGAATTCTTTTCAGATGTTGCTGATAAAAATGGCCTAAGTTGTATTTCAGCCGGAGGAAAATCTAATATTTACGGATTATTGTGTGAAGCTGACAATGAACAAAATATTGTTGTTATTGCAGATGGTGCTGCTTTTGGTGCACAGATGACAAAGATAGAGACACTGGTTAAAAGAATGCCGAATGTTCATATATATTTACCGGAATCATTTGAATGGATAATACTAAAATCCGGAGTAGTTAAAATTCCTGATTGTGACAGCTTCATTTATGAAACTTACAATCATGCTGACAGCGTGGAATATTTCAGCTGGGAACAGTTTTTTACAGCATTACTTGTAAATGGATCAAGGGATAGTTACCTGCAGTATTCCAAGAGCCATCTGAATGAGAATTATAAAACTGAAGGTGTATGGAAAAAGATAATCGAATGTATTGAACAGATAAATTTCAGTTCATAGATAGAAGAGCCGGCGTTAATGGTTTTTATACCGTTAGCGCCGGTTCTTTTTGCCTTGTGAGCGATATTGTAGAAAACCGGAAATGTTTTAAACGAAAAATTTAAAATCCCCCCTTGACAAACTGATACAACTGTTCTATACTGTATATATAACATATGAACAGTGCGGAACAGAAAGGGGATGACGTTGTGAAGATATATCAGAATTCAAACGAGCCTATTTATAAACAGATAGCTGCACAGCTGAAGGAACAGATACTTACCGGAAAGTTAAAGTCCGGGGATCCGCTGCCTTCCATCAGGGGGCTTGCGCAGGATCTTAAGATCAGTGTAATAACCACGATGAAGGCGTATGAGGAACTGTCGGCGGAGGGGCTGGTGACGGCTTCGAAGGGGAAGGGTTATTATGTGAACGCGCAGGACGAGAACATGCTGAAGGAACAGCATATGCGGCAGGTCGAGGAAAACCTTATGGATGCGATACACTCGGCAAAAATAGCAGGCATGGGACTTTCCGAGGTCTCGGATATTCTGGGGACGTTATGGAACATGGATGATTAAAAAAGGAGAATGACTATGAAAAACGCAGTTGAGATAAAAGGAATAACAAGAAAGTATAAAAACTTCACGCTGGGTGAGGTCAACGCGAGCATTCCGTGCGGATTTGCTACAGCG
>CADAPI010000241.1 GCA_902789705.1 uncultured Ruminococcus sp. | reverse complement strand
GAAAAGCTCGGCATTTCAAGAGATGCCACATTCATTTCAAAGGCTGCTCAGTAAGGAAGGACATATTTAATGACAAAAACAGTTTTTATCACTATTGCAGGAAAGACAAATGCCGGCAAATCATCTCTTTTAAATGCACTTATCGGCGAGAAGATCGCTTCCGTAAGCTGCAAGAGCCAGACCACCAGAACAAAGATAACAGGCGTTGTGAACATCGATGAGACACAGCTTGTTTTCATTGACACTCCTGGTCTTCACAAGGCAAAGAACAAGCTCAGCGAATACATGCTGAAAGCTGTCAGGGAAAGTGCATCCGACATCGACGCTGTTTTCTTCATGGCCGACTGCACCAAAAAGATCGGTGAACAGGAAAGAGATATGCTTAAGTCCGTCGGAGCTTCAAAGACTCCGCTTGTGCTCCTGCTCAACAAGATAGATCTTCTTAAGGATAAAACTGTTCTTGCTCAGAAAATGGCTGAACTTGATGCGGAATTTAACCTCGATGCAATAATCCCGATAAGCGTTCTTGAAAATGACGGTCTTGATCTTGTACGTGAAAAGGCTATGTCACTTGCAGTGGAAGGACCGCATTTCTTCCCGGACGACGCTATCACAGATCAGCCTGAAAAGATAATTGCCGGCGAGATAATCAGGGAAAAGCTCCTTGAACTGCTAGACGACGAAGTTCCTCACGGTATAGCTGTTGCAGTTGAAACAATGAGAGAACGCGATGACAAGGACCTTCTCGATATAAACGCAACTATTTTCTGCGAACGTGAATCACATAAGGGAATAGTTATCGGCAAGAGCGGAAAGATGCTCAAAAAAGCCGCAACTTTATCCCGTGAGGAACTCGAGGAATTCTTCCAGATCAAAGTTAATCTTCAGTGCTGGGTAAAGGTAAAGGAAGACTGGAGAAACAGAGACGCTATAATCAGATCTCTCGGACTTTCAGACCCTAATTACTGATACACCGATCAGCGTGTGTTCCGGTACGAAGCCGGATCTCAGCTTAACACTGTTTCATTAGGATGTGATCTTATGCTGACAAACGTCAGCGGTCTTGTGATACGTGAACGCCAGTCCGGCGACAATGATAAATTTCTTGATATTCTGACAGAAACCAATGGAGTTGTGGAGGTTATGGCCAAGGGCGTGAAAAAATATTCTTGTCCCTTCGCTGCAGCCTCGCAGCTCTATGCTTATTCTAAGTTCTGTCTTGTCCGGAAGCGTGACCGTTACTATATCGACAGTGCTGAAACAATAAAAATATTCTATGCGGTAAGAGAGAAACTCGAATGGTTCTCTCTCGTTTCATATTTTTCAGAAGTTATTTCCTTCTGTCAGTTTCCCGATGAGGAGAACAGCCGGACGATCCTAAGGCTTTTTCTGAACATTCTTCACTATCTGACTGAAGGGGAAAGGGACGAAGCACTTCTGAAATCCATTTTCGAACTCAGACTCATGTCTGAGACCGGCCACATGCCTGCCGTTGCAGGCTGCAATGTGTGCAATACATATCAGACCGAAAAAATGTATTTTGGAGCAGGGAGCGGAAACCTTTACTGTGAAAACTGTTTTCCGTCTGTACGGAAAAATGATGCGGTATGTATAGGTTCTCCCGTTCTTCATGCGATAAGACATATAGTTCTGACTGATTTCGACAGGCTTTTTAAGTTTAAGCTTACCGGAGAGAGCATGAAACAGCTTTCCTCGATATCAGAAAAATATCTGCTTGCCCACCTTGGAAGAAGCAGATTCAGAACACTCGATTTCTACAATTCATTAGTGTAAGTTATCCGCAGATCGTGTCCCGGAGGGGATGTGATCTGCGGATGCGGGTTATCACGGAATACGCCCTGCAGACTTCACGAAAAAATAAAAGAGAGATTAAAAATGAATAAATACTATAAAACACTTGAACTTCAGAAGGTTCTTGAAATGCTTGCGGCACACACTTCCAATGCTGCTACCAGACAGATGGCTCTTGATATAAGGCCGTCTTCTGACTGCGATGAAGTAAAGCGTGAAATAGAAAAGGTGTCGCAGGCTTTTGAACTTTCCGTACGTTTCGGAACACCTCCGTTTTCGGACTTTCATGACGTTAACGGACATTTGAGAAGAGCAAAGTCAGGAGGAAGACTGTCACTCAAGGATCTTCTTGAAGTGCTTGCAGTCTTAAAGCAGATAAAGTCACTTCATGACTGGTATAAACACTGCGAGGACACGGAAACAGACCTTGACTATCTTTTCAACAATCTTATTCCGAACGATGCGCTTCTTATGAAGCTTGAAAATTCGATTCTTTCCGAAGAAGAACTTTCAGATGGTGCAAGCTCTGAACTTGCATCGATAAGAAGAAAAATAAGACAGACCGGCGCGAAACTCCGTTCCACACTCGACAAAATGGTTAAGTCATCATCAATGCAGAAATGCCTTCAGGATGCAGTCGTTACCATGCGTGACGGACGTTACGTTCTTCCGGTAAAATCAGAATACAAGGGTGCCGTTCCGGGTCTCGTACACGATACTTCAGCAACGGGACAGACATACTTTATCGAGCCTATGTCCATCGTTGACTGCAATAACGATATCAGGATACTTGAAAGTCAGGAGCAGGAGGAGATCGACAGGATAATCCGTGCCCTTACTGCCGAGTGCGCATTAAGTGCTGACAGCATTTCAGAAGGATGGAGAGTCTGTACAATACTGAACCTTTATTTTGCAAAGTCTAACTTTGCAGCAAAGATAAAGGCAACTGCACCGGTCATTTCAGATGACGGCGTTATTGAACTTAAGAAGGCGAGACATCCGCTTATCGATCCTGAAAAAGTCGTTCCTGTAGATATTTCAATAGGTGAGGAATATAATGCACTTATCATCACCGGCCCGAATACAGGCGGTAAGACTGTCTCACTTAAGACTACAGGCCTTCTCGTGCTTATGACCATGTGCGGGCTTCTTATCCCGTGTGCTGACGGCAGCCGTATATCTGTATTCGACAACATACTTGTTGACATCGGTGACAACCAGAGTATTGAGATGAATCTTTCCACTTTCTCGTCTCACATCAATCAGGTCATCGATATTATCTCAAAGGCTGACGAAAGGTCACTTATACTTCTTGACGAACTTGGTTCCGGTACTGATCCGGTCGAGGGTGCGGCTCTTGCCGTATCTGTAATAGAACGCCTTAAGGCCAGCGGTGCAAAGCTCATGGTGACAACTCACTATCAGGAACTGAAGATCTATGCGATCGAATCGGAGGATACACAGAACGCATCCTGCGAATTCAATATTGAAACACTTAAGCCGACTTACAAGCTCATTATGGGCTCACCGGGTAAGTCGAACGCTTTTGCTATCTGTCAGAGCCTTGGCATGCCTTCGGACGTTATCGAGGAGGCTAAGTCTCTTGTAAGTACGGAAAACATGCGCTTTGAAAAGGTGATCGAAAACCTTGAAGCCGCAAGGGCGGAACTTGAAAAACAGAATGCCGAGCTTGAAAGATTAAGACGCGAAGCTGAGGAAAACGCCGAAAAGCTCCGTAATGAACTGAAAGAACTCGAAGACAGAAAGGAAGCTGAGCTTGACAAGGCAAGAAGCATTTCCATGAACATCATCGAGAACACCAAGGTGAAGTCCAACGAGCTTCTTGACGAGCTTCAGTCCATCAAAAAACAGAAGAGCAAGGCAAAGTTTGAAAACATGGTATCTGATGCTGAACGTATCAGCAA
>CADAPI010000240.1 GCA_902789705.1 uncultured Ruminococcus sp. | reverse complement strand
TTCATCATGATGTGGATATCAGGATCTTTCAGTGCTTCCGCGTCCATTACAAATCCTATACGTTCCTGCGCAAGGGTCCTCAGACGGGCAGTTTCTGTACTTGATATCATCAAGATGGTGTTGTGTCCCAGATAATCATCAAGTTCCTGAACTTTTGACAGATTATGTTCCTTCACGTCATCAGGCGTAAGATACAGCATTATTGCCTCAGTACCATCTGCGTGATAGTCATCTCTGTCCTCTGATTTTCCGAGTTCCGCTTCCGGATAGTATTCCAGTGCATCCGTCCAGTCGGTCAGAGTCGCCACCATAGGTATTTTGTCCGTCATCCAGGCAAGGAACGGAATAGTGGCTCTGGCACATATCCCTGTTACTGCACAGTATCTCAAGATCCGGAAGTCCGCATCTTTTCAGTCCGTGTGAATGGAGCCAGACTTCATCGGAGGAACCGCTTATCGCCTGAACCGTAAAGAGATATCTCGGTGCAGGCGGAACGGAAGACTCGGCCGCAAGTTTTATCCATTTGCCGGAAAGAAGCTTTTCCGAAGGATTGTCTATGACAGCAAGTGCATCCGGAACAAGACAGTTTATTATCTTCAGCTGATCGTGATAGCTGGCAAGAAAACTGTCCGTATAGATTATTTCCACATCAAGACCTGTTTCTATCTTTTCGATTTTCTGAAAATCAAGATCGGTGAAGAAATGTGCCATGCGATAGAACTGCGGTATCTCGATACCGGTAAACGCAAGCATTACAACGTATTCTCTCGACTCTATGCGTATCGGAATCCTAAGCGGTGAATTTTCCGCATCCACATCGTATTCAGAACTGGATACGATTATTTCCCTGCTCTGACGCATCCTCTCCAGAAGCTTTTCCGGAGCGATATCATGCGGATCAGCAGGTATTACTGTCATAAGTGATGATTCTTTCATATTTCCCTTTCCCCTGTTTCCGGTTATATTTTCGAATAGCCGAAGCTGTTTACTATGGCATCGATCTTAACGCCGTTCTTACACAGTTCACAGTCTTCCGGACGAACGCTTGAATAGGCCGGTATGTCATCGTGACCGAAAATGTGATGTATCGTCAGGCCGCGGACATTGTCCACGTCGCTGAAGATAGCAACTGCCGCCATAAGCTTGCCTCCGTAGTAGCCAAGGCACTCGGCTGTCTGAACGATACTCTTGCCTGATGATACTGACGAAACCAGAAGCAGAACGTTTCTGTCCCTTACAAACGGCTGCAGATTGTCCCTGAGAATGATCTGATTGTTTGAGTCGTACTCCGGTGAGATCACTCTTATGTCGTTTCCGGAATTGATACCGTGAAATCCTTCAGATAGTTCTTCGGCAAGGAATGCTCCTATCATCTCGGTTCCCTCGACACAGATGATGGTATCGACCGGTATGCATCCGTTGATCCTTCCGGCAAGATCCTTTGCCGCTTCCTTTGCTGACTTGAAGTCACTCTTGATCCCGCTGAGATCAATGTATGAGCTTACATGCGAATGGCTTGTGGCAAAGTGTCCGCTTATCACATCAAAGCTTAAACGTCTGTTCTGTCTTGCAGTAATTCTTGTTTTTCTTTCTTCCATGATCATATTTCCTTTCCCGCCGGCCGTAACGTAAGAAAAAAAGGGAGCGAAGCTCCCTTTTGTTAGCCCCGTATAAACCTGACGATCATAAAATCCCACCGGAATACTCCGGATCCTTCCTAAACTATCGTTCCGCCGCCAAGCACCCTGTCCCCGTCATAGAATACGACTGCCTGACCGCTTGTTACCGCACGCTGCGGTGTGTCGAAAACCACCCTGACACGTCCGTCAGTAAGCATCGATATCGTCGCCGGTGAATCGGCACAGTTGTAACGCGGCTTTGCAGTGACGCGTACCTCACCTTCGATGCCTGCCACGGACATGAAATTAACATCTTCGGCAATAAGCTCAGATGTAAAAAGGTCTTCGTTTGAACCAAGTACAACTGTATTGCTTCCGGAGTCCTTCCTTACAACAAAGGCCGGCTTTCCGAGCGCAATACCGAGTCCCTTGCGCTGTCCTATGGTATAGTTTATTATTCCCTTATGTTTCCCGAGAACATTTCCCTGCATATCAGTAAAGTCCCCTTCAGTACTTCCCCTGTCGGTATGCTTTTTAATGAATTCTGCATACTTTCCGTCCGGAACGAAACAGATGTCCTGACTGTCCGGCTTACGGGAATTTACAAGTCCTGCTTCCTCCGCTATCTTTCTTACTTCAGTCTTTTCATAACCGCAGAGCGGAAAAAGTGTCTTTTCAAGCTGATGCTGCGTAAGACTGTAGAGCACATAGGTCTGATCCTTTGACCTGTCGGCAGGTCTCTTAAGATACCATCTTCCGGTTTCCTCATCGTATTCCTTCAGAGCATAGTGACCTGTCGCAATAAAATCAAATCCGAGCTCTTCCGCTCTTTTCAGCATCTTGTCGAACTTGATATGCCTGTTGCATTCGATACACGGATTAGGTGTACGTCCTGAAATATAGCTGTTTATGAAGTTATCTATTACAAACTCACTGAAAACATCACGGAAATTGAAAACCAGATGTTCAAATCCGAGTTTATAGGCAACGGCTCTTGCATCTTCGACATCGGAAAGCGAGCAGCACGTTCTTGTCTCAGTTTCAACGATGTCTTCTGACGCAAACATCTTCAGCGTGACGCCGGTAACATCATATCCGCTGTCCTTAAGTACCTTCGCTGCCACAGAGCTGTCCACTCCGCCGCTCATGCCGACCAGTACCTTTGCCATGAAATGATCTCTCCTTCCCCTTTTTCAGGGTATTATACAGCGAACGCAAAAATCATGCGTCCGCTGTAATTTTAAATATTACTGTAATATCAGAGCAGTATGCGTTCGTCACAGAATTCGCATTCTGCAATGTCTCCTGATTTTATAAAGCTCTCAGGCAGATATTTTTCCGCATGTGTGATGCATCTCGGATTGGTGCACTTTGTGCCCTTTAAAATGTCGCCTTTGAGAAGCTGAACTGTGTCCTTGTTCTCGATCATTGTAAGAACGAGAGCCATACGTACATAAACACCGTACTTTGTCTGCTTGAAGTAAAGCGCACGGCTGTCCTCGTCAACGTCCATTGTGATCTCGTCAACTCTCGGAAGCGGATGGAGAACGATAAGGTCGCTCTTGCCGAGGTTAAGCTTCTTTCTGTCGAGAACGTAAACGTTCTTCTGAGCCTCGTATTCCTCAACTGAAGCAAAACGTTCAGACTGGATTCTTGTCATGTAAAGAACGTCAAGTTCAGGAATGGTTTCCTCGAGTGATGATACTTCCTTATATTCACAGCCGTGTGAATTGAGAATGTCCTTAACGTACTGTGGAACCATAAGCTCAGGTGTCGAGATGAAGATGAACTTATTGTCAGGATAGCATGAAAGTGCCTTGCAGAGTGAATGAACTGTTCTTCCGTTGAGAAGGTCACCGCACATACCGATAGTAAGACCGCTGAGTCTGCCCTTTTCCATTGTAAGGGTAAGCATGTCTGTAAGGGTCTGTGTCGGATGGAGATGTCCGCCGTCACCTGCGTTGATGACCGGACATTCTGCTGTAAGAGCAGCAGCCTTTGCAGCACCCTCAAGAGGATGACGAATTACAAGAACGTCTGAATATCCGCTTACTATCTTTGTTGTATCTTTAAGGTTTTCGCCCTTTGATACTGAAGAAGTAGCCGGATTGTCAAATCCGATAAGAGATCCGCCGAGCCTGAGCATAGCTGTCTGGAACGACATCTGAGTTCTTGTTGACGGCTCGTAGAAAAGTGTACCCATTACCTTGCCGCTGCAGGCACCTTTGTATCTGCCCGGGTTTGTGTAGATATCCTTTCCGAGTGCTATGACCCTGTTCCACCATGAAACAGGATAATCATCAAGATCAATTAAATGCTGCATATCTATTATTTCTCCTTAAATATATTTTAGGAAACACTGATCAAACCGGAAAGACTGCGGGCCTCCGCCCGTGTTCCGCGCTGATATGAACAGATCAGCGTTTCCTTAACTTAAACAGTTCTTATGTACCGTTTTAAGCATATTTGCTTTCAG
>CADAPI010000239.1 GCA_902789705.1 uncultured Ruminococcus sp. | reverse complement strand
GGACATACGGGCGGAACCATAGACAAGCTCGAAAGCATACCGGGATGCAGTACGCATCTTGAATTTGACGACTTTATAGCTCTTGTAAACAGAACCGGTTTTTCTATAGTTTCTCAGAGCGGTGACCTGGTGCCGGCCGACAAGAAGCTTTATGCTCTCAGAGACGCTACAGCGACCGTGGACAGCATTCCGCTTATCTGTTCAAGTATCATGAGCAAGAAACTTGCAATGGGCGCAGACTGCATCCTGCTCGACGTCAAGACCGGCAGCGGTGCTTTCATGAAAACACCTGAAGATGCTGAAAAACTTGCATCACTCATGGTGCGCACTGGCGTAAACGCCGGAAAGAAGTGCATGGCCGTAATAACCGACATGGATATTCCGCTCGGCAAGGCTGTCGGCAATACACTCGAAGTGATCGAGGCTGTCGAGGTTCTTAAGGGCAATGCGAAGGGAAGACTGTACGACCTGTGCATCGAGCTTGCAGCCGACATGATCATGATGGCCGGAAAGGGCACGAAGGAAGAGTGCGTAAAGCTTGCCGAAGAAGCAGTTTCATCCGGCAGGGCGCTTGAAGTGTTTGAAAAGTCGATAGCTGGCCAGGGCGGCGACGTATCCTTTATCGATAACTACGACCTTCTTGGAAAAGCCACGACGGAATACGAAGTTCTCAGCCAGTCCGACGGCTATATAGCAGGTATCAACAGTGAAGAAATAGGTCTTGTTTCCCTTGAACTCGGAGCCGGACGCAGAACCAAGGAAAGTGCCATCGACTACACCGCCGGTGTAATACTCGAAAAGGAATACGGCGATTTCGTTAAAAAAGGCGATAAACTCTTTACTCTGTACACATCCGGTAAGTGTGACCTGAAAGCTATAGCTGACAAAGCCGCAGCTGCAGTGACATTCTCATCAGTTCAGCCGCCGCACAGAGATTGTGTAATTAAAGTTATAAGTTAATAAGCAGGACTGGCGCATAATTTAATAAATAACTTACGCAAAATATATTGACATTGACTTAAAAAAAGTTTAAAATTATATTTAAGGATTTTTTTAACCGGATACCCGTCTGGTAATCAAATATATAACTACAGGAGGATGAAAAAAATGGGATTTTTAGAAAAAGTAGGCGGATTCGCAGGCAAGGCAGGAGAAAAGATTTCAAAGGCAGCTACAGGTGCAGCTGACAAGTCAAAGCTCCTTGCAGAAAAGGCAAAACTCAAGAGCCACATCAGCACAGAAAACTCAAACATCAGCAAGGCTTATACAGAGCTCGGCAAAAAGTATTTTGAATTATTCGCTCAGAATCCGGCAGAGGATTTTGCTGAAATAGTCGGAAAGATCAACGACGCTAACGCACACATTGCTGAACTTCAGCAGCAGCTCGCAGCACTCGACGTTGAAACAACATGTCCTAAGTGCGGCGCTTCTATCAGAAAGGACCAGCAGTTCTGTCAGTCATGCGGAGCAAAGATGGAAAGCTTCGTAGACGTAGCACCTGAGGACCTCGAAGTTGTTGTTGAAGCAGTTGAAGAGGCTAAGGAAGATACAGAGATCTGATTAAGTAATAATCATTCTGATCGCATTTTCTCTTGTACTTGACACAGGGGAATAAATGTGATAAACTTTACTACAGTATGAGCTTCAGGGTAGTGTGTAATTCATGACCGGCGGTAAAGTCCGCTAACCTCGTTGTGAGGCCGATCCGGTGCGATTCCGGAACCGACGGTAAAGTCCGGATGAAAGAAGCGGCAGTTTTCATGTGACTTAAGGGTCACAGATTTGCATAGTTTTTCAAAGTACCCTGAATACTCAGGGTACTTTTATTTTGTTGTGAAAAGAGTGTTTGTATTGTCTGAGCATGAAAAATATATGAGAATGGCGGTGGAGCTTGCTAAGGGCGGTACCGGGTTTGTTTCGCCGAATCCTCTTGTGGGAGCAGTCATAGTAAAGAACGGCCGTGTTATCGGCTGCGGCTATCACCGTAAATACGGCGAACTGCACGCTGAAAGAAATGCCTTTGCGTCCTGTACTGAAAGTGCGGAAGGTGCCGATCTGTACGTTACACTGGAACCGTGCTGCCATTACGGTAAAACACCGCCGTGTACCGATGCGGTAATTGAAAACGGCATAAAGCGTGTTTTTATAGGATCCAGCGATCCGAATCCAAAGGTGGCCGGCAAGGGCGCGGCTATACTCCGCAAGCACGGCATTGAAGTCTGCGAAGGCGTGCTGCGTGAAGAATGTGATGCACTTAACGATATCTTCTTCCACTACATTACAAACGGTACTCCTTACGTGATACTCAAGTATGCAATGACTGCGGACGGAAAAACAGCCACCCATACAGGTGCGTCGAAGTGGATAACATCTGAAGAATCCCGTGCTCATGTTCAGCAGACAAGAAAACGTGTTTCGGCTGTTATGGCCGGAATAGGAACCGTACTCGCAGACGATCCGCTTCTGACCTGCAGACTTGAGGATCCGGGAGTGCATTCAAGGATCATCTGCGACAGCGGACTTCGCATACCGGCAGACAGCAGAATAATGAAAACGGCATCCTCCGTTCCTACTTACATTGCCGCTGTAAACGACGATCCGGAAAAGAAGGAAGTTCTCGAAAAACTCGGAGCGACCGTAATAATAACACCGTCATCCGAAGGAAGAGTTGATCTTGTGTGGCTCATGAAGCATCTTGCTTCTGAATATCATATCGACAGCATTCTCCTCGAAGGCGGAGCAGAACTGGCGTGCAGTGCTCTTGAAGCGGGCATCGTAAACAAGCTTCAGGTGTACATCGCTCCGAAGATATTCGGCGGCGCCGGAGCAAAATCTGCCGTCGGCGGGATCGGTGTGGATTATCCTGACAAGGCGTACATGCTATCTGATCCGGTCATCAGTACAATAGGCGATGACATTCTCATAGAATACAAAGTCGGGGGTGAATAGTTTGTTTACCGGAATAATCGAAGAAAAGGGTACAGTTGCTTCCGTAAAGAAAGGCGCTGTTTCCTCACGCATCACCTTCCGAGCTTCCGTCGTTCTTGAAGACATACACGAAGGCGACAGCATTGCAGTAAACGGTGTTTGCCTCACGGCTACGGATATTACTCCGGACACTTTTACAGCCGACGTCATGGCCGAGACCATGAGAAGGAGCTCTCTCGGTTCGCTTAAAACAGGTGATCACGTCAACATGGAGCGAGCAATGCTCTGCGGCGGAAGATTCGGCGGGCATATCGTTTCCGGACACATAGACGGCACCGGTACTGTCGAATCCATGAAACGTGAAGAAAATGCAGTCTGGGTGAAAATAAGTGCCGGAAGCTCACTCCTCCGTTACATAGTGGAAAAAGGATCAGTAGCACTTGACGGTATCAGCCTTACCGTAGCTTCTGTTACAGATAAAAATTTCAGTGTCTCCATAATCCCGCATACCGGATCCGAGACAACACTGCTCTCAAAAAAGCCGGGCGACCGGATAAATATCGAGTGCGATATGATAGGAAAATATGTAGAAAAACTTTTAGGACTAAACCAGAATGAAACCGGAAACAGAGTTGACAACAAATCCGGCATAACCGCGGAATTGCTTGCCCGAAACGGTTTCATGTAAAGGTTGTAAACCGCTATTTCAGTATCAGAAATCCGGTTTACAACCCCATAAATTCAACCTCTTGCAACTCAATTTTTCGGAGATTCAACCTCAGTGTAATTGAGACGAAAGGCCGTTAGCCCCCTCCCCTCCGGGGAGGGGG
>CADAPI010000238.1 GCA_902789705.1 uncultured Ruminococcus sp. | reverse complement strand
CTCGCTGAAATGCTAAAGGAAAAGGGCTGCGAAAAGGTTGCCATTTCCGATCTTTCAAGAGAAGACTGGGCTGAGTGCGTTGAAGATGCATTCCGTTACGACCGTCTCGTACTCGCTGCTTCCAGCTACAACGGTGATGTTTTCCCGGCTATGAGATCGTTTATCACACATCTTACAGAGCGCAGCTACCAGAACCGTACAGTTGCTTTCGTCGAAAACGGAAGCTGGGCTCCGACAGCCAAAAGAACTATGGCTGCACTGCTTGAAAAGAGCAAGAACATCACTTACTGCGAAAACAGCGTAACTATCAAGTCTTCACTCAACGCTGATTCAAAGGCAGCACTTGAAACTCTTGCAGATGAGATCTGCAGAAAATAATTCCGAACATAACTATGGTCGCCGCCGATAGCCGGCGGGACACAGATCTGCTTATTTATAGTAAACGAAACCGGATGTCATCACCAAACGGAATGACATCCGGTTTTTTAGTATCTGTTTGTCAGGAAAGAACTGTTTTGTCCGGATACCTTTTTCATCCGGTATATTTCGTTGTCGCCGGAAGAATTCTCTTTGCTGCAAGAGAAACGAGGACTGTAAGAACAACGTCCTTTGGCAGGAAGATAAGAAAACAGTTTACGAAAAGAGGCCAGACTTTCATTCCGTCGCCGTCAAGGTAATAGTTCATGATTATGTAGCAGTGAAGCATACCGAATGCATATACTACTGCATATCCGGCAAAAGCCGCTGCGAGAAGTCTCTTCTTTGAAGGTTCCTTTTCCTTATGGGCGATAAGTCCTGTAACGAAGGCACCCGGGATGTATCCGACAAGGTATCCGAACGTTGGTTCAAACACATACCAGAGTCCGCCTCCCTTTGTGAACACCGGTATTCCTATAAGTCCGAGAATAACGTAAAGCAGAGCACTTAACGAACCGTACTTTTTTCCGAGAAGAAGTCCTGCGAGTGTTGTAAACTGAAACTGAAGTGTGAAAGGTACAGGCGGTATCGGGATTTTTATAAATCCGCCTATGATGATAAGCGCTGTGAACATGGCGCACAGACACATCATTACTGTTTTGTTTCTGCTGGTACTGATCGTTCCGGTCA
Organism: uncultured Ruminococcus sp.; assembly: GCA_902789705.1. Classification (GTDB taxonomy): domain Bacteria; phylum Bacillota; class Clostridia; order Oscillospirales; family Ruminococcaceae; genus HUN007. Next base: position 2,691 of record CADAPI010000238.1, on the reverse strand, counting down.
TTGTAAAGTATCATTTCCTTTTTTGATTATTTTTTGGATCCTTTAAGAGTATACCACACTGTTTTATTATTGTCAACTATATTTTCACATGTAAGTATACAATCATAATTCTGCACGGTATACGCTCTGCTCCGGAATCACCTGAAAAATCAAAGGCGAACACCATCTGATATAAATGACGGTGTTCGCCTGAATACACTATTTTTTTATTTTCTGTCCGGCATCTGATTCAGACAGTAATATCACTGTCCCATATGCTGTGCGGCGTCGTTGCGTACTGAATTAAGGATGATGACTGATCTTGGTTTTACCACAAGATTGTTGTCATGGCGTTCTGTGAGCTTGTTGTAGTCAGTACCTTCCTCGTGGTCGAACCATGTGTCCATTGCGATGTTCCAGGTGAAACCGCCCGGAAGGTTCGGAAGTGTCATGTGAAGGTTTTCCCAGAATGTATTGATGAGGATGAGGATCATGTCATCTTCGGTGTCGTCAGTAGTACGTCCTGAGTACATGATTCCGATAAGACGGGTGTCGTTCGAGAAATTCTCGTTCCACGGTGAGCCGTTGTGAACGCTTATGTCAGGATAGCCGCAGGTTGCCTGCTTTGTCTTTCTTCTGATGACGTTGTGTGCCATTCTGAATGAGATCATGAAACGGCAGAAGTCGAACATGTCCTTGTACTGTTCAAGTCTTGTCCAGTCGAGCCATGAAGTGATGTTGTCCTGACAGTAAGCGTTGTTGTTTCCAAACTGTGTGTTGCAGAATTCATCGCCTGCAAGGAACATCGCAGCACCACGGCTGCACATGAGTGTAGCAAAGGCATTCTTTCTCAGACGCTTTCTGAGTGCAAGTACGGTAGGATCGTCTGTCTCGCCTTCAATACCGCAGTTCCAGCTGTTGTTGCAGTTGTCACCGTCGGTGTTGTTCCAGCCGTTCTTTTCGTTATGTTTTTCGTTGTATGCGTAAAGATCGTAAAGAGTAAATCCGTCGTGACATGTGATGAAGTTTACAGAAGCATTGTTTCCGCGGTGATCAGGATTGTAAAGATCGCGGGATCCTGTGATTCTTGTAACAGCGTTCTTTGCCATTCCGCCGTCGCCCTTGAGGAAGCAGCGGAGATCATCACGGTACTTGCCGTTCCATTCAGCCCATCTCTTCCATGCAGGGAAGCTTCCGACCTGATAGAGTCCGCCTGCATCCCAGGCTTCGGCAATGAGCTTTACCTTTCCGAGGATAGGGTCGAAGGCAAGAGCTTCAAGTATAGGCGGGTTCTTCATCGGAGAACCGTCCTCGTTACGTCCCATGATGGCAGCGAGATCGAAACGGAAACCGTCAATACGGTAGTCGATCACCCAGTGTCTTAAGCAGTCAAGAATGAACTGGTGGACGATAGGATGGTTACAGTTAAGTGAGTTTCCGCATCCGCTGAAGTTGTAGTAATGTCCGTCCGGAGTGAGAAGGTAGTAGATGTTGTTGTCGATACCCTTGAATGAGAATACCGGTCCTCTTTCATCACCTTCGGCTGTATGGTTGAAAACAACGTCGAGAATTACTTCGATGCCGTTTTCGTGAAGTTCCTTAATAAGTGTTTTGAGCTCGCGTCCTTCGTGATTGTGTTCACGTTCGGATGTATATCCGGTGTTCGGAGCGAAAAATCCTACTGTGTTGTAGCCCCAGTAGTTGTAAAGAGTAACGTCGTCGACTACACGGACATCTTCCATCTCATCAAATTCAAAGATAGGCATGAGCTCGACTGCATTTACACCGAGCTTCTTTATGTACGGTATCTTTTCCTTGACGCCGGCAAATGTACCACGGCGTTTTTCCTTTACGCCGGATGAACGGTCATAGGTAAAGCCGCGGACATGCAGCTCATAGATGATGAGATCGCGGAAACGCAGATGAGGCTGCGGACAGTCGCCCCAGTCAAATGTATCGTCAACCACTCGTGCACGGTACATATTTTTCTTCTGCTTTCTCTTTACACCCCATTCTGCCTGCCCTGTTACAGCTCTGGCATAAGGATCAAGAAGATAATGCTGCTTGTTGAAGATAAGGCCTTTCTTCTTGTCGTAAGGTCCGTCCATACGGTAAACATATTCAAGTTCCTCAATGTTGATGTCAAAAACGATCATTGAAAAAGTGTTGCCTATCCTGTATGATTCCGGGAACGGAAGAACAGCGTACGGATCCGATTCGTCCTTTCTGAAAAGCAGAAGCTCGCAGTATGTTGCGCTGAACGAATGGATGGTGAAATTAACACCGTTACGGATAGCTGTCGCCCCGTTGATAAGATAGAATCCAGGTCTCACCTTGAAGCCGTTTATCTCATCGATCGGCTGAAGTGAATCCTTTATGTTTGAAATAAGATTTTTCAAAATGCATAACCCCTTTATTATCTTTTCAGGAAATCGCTGATAAGACCAGCAGTTTACTGTATATAAAACAGAAAATCACGCAGCAGATACTGCTGTTTTCCTGTTTAGTATTCCTCTTCAGAAATGTACATCACACCTGTAAACGGAGGAAGATGTACCGTGATACGCGAATAGTTCTCCGCTTCATTATAAAAGACATCAGGAACGTCATCACCCCTGTGTGTGGTTCCGCTGTAGATGTCATAGTCACTGCTTATAAGTTCAGTGATCTTTCGTTTTCCGGATGCGTCGAACGAGACTTTTCCACGGTCTT
>CADAPI010000237.1 GCA_902789705.1 uncultured Ruminococcus sp. | reverse complement strand
GAAGTTTCAGCTCCTTCTTCGTCTTTGCATACGCACGGAGCGAAAGGCTTATAACGAAAAGGCGTTCATTCTTGCTGTTAAGGTCGGCAAGAAGCTTCTCGATATCGTCTATGTACATCTTGATCGCCGGCGGCAGGATATCGGGATCATATCCCGCCTGCGAAGCCTTCTTCTGTTCATCGACCTTCATAGACTCGACAGATGTGAGCTTTTTCTTCACGAATTTCAGTGCATCTACCTGGTCAAGCGGTTTTACATGGATATTCACGCATACAAGATTCTGCATTTCAAGGAAGTCCTTGAGTATCTCATCGGGCAGTTCACCGGCGAGGATATTCAGCCCCCATACCTCTCCGTATGCCTTGCCTATCTCGAAATTGCTCTTATTGAATTTAAAGGAAGACGGGGCGATGAAGTCCTTCGTGTCCATTCCGGCTCTTAGCATACCGTCCCAGTCGAAGATAAAGGGAGCATTGCGGTAAGGATTGAGCGAATAATAGAGCGTTTCAAGTCTCTGTCTGCCGTCAAGCATCTCCGCTTCCACACCGAAATCCTTGAAGCCCTTTATCACGTCGTTCTTTATCGACATGAGCTTTGCTCTTGCTGCCTTGTACGATTCTGCTTCAATACCGAAAGTCAGGAACTTTCGCGCACGCTGACCGTTATTGCCTTTTAAGAGCTTGTCAGTAAGCATTTCACTGTATTCCTTGCGGATATCGTTGAAATCATCGTCCTGCTCGGGTATCTGTATCATCTTTATCAGCTTTTCCTTTGTTCTGTTCTGATTTTCAAAGGTGAGCTGATATTTTATCGTGTTGTCAAAGAGATTGATAACATCGCAGTATTTACTGAAAATACTGTTCTGTTCCTCAAACTCCGAAATTGAATAGTTGGCATCGTAGAACTGAACCGTCAGAGAAAAGAAATTGTCTGATACCTGACAGATGCCGTCCTTATACATGCACTGAAAAGGGATAGTATTCTGAACAGTGCCGTTTATGCCGTTTTCTTTTCTGATCTCCGCCATTCTTGCGGATAAGATCTTTTTATCCTCTTTTGTAAGTTTAGAGGCAGGCTTGCCCATGATAACCGCCGCTCCCGACCTGTTATCTTTTCGGACATCTCTCTTTCTAAAGCCCATTTATTAACCTCCGTATTTTGACCGGAGTGCCGGAAGAAAGCTATCTGTGCTTTCTTTCAGCCACTTCCAGCTTCTTTTTTATTCTGTTGTATTCAATGTGCCTTTCTATGCACATGAAAATGTTTGTTGTCCGGTAATAACGCTTCCTGGGTCTTGTGAAGTATTCATACATGAATCTTATCTTCTTTTCAAGAAACACACCGTTTTTCTTGTACAGCCCGCAGAGTATCGCAGGAGCTGCCACCGCACCCATGGCGAATATCGCTCCCGACATTCCGAGGGTATTTCTTGTAAGAAAATACACCGGCGCACCGAGTACAAGACCGATACCGAAGCATATTACCTGTCTTTTCGTAAATCCAAGGATGAACTTTTCCTTGATCTCGTTAAGATCCTTCGGGACCTGAACATAATGTGCCATTGTTTCCTCCGTCCTGTATCGTTATCTTGCAGAGAACACGCTCTTAGAGATTGCGCCTGTGCGTAAAATCGTGAATATGAGTGCTGCGGTATATCCGAGAAGCAGACCCATCTGTAAAACTATGCCGTCCGAACTGCTGTTCAGCGTCGTTATCGCATTGCTCAGAAGTGTTTTGAATATTCCGAGTGCCACTACGATAAAGAACCCCTGGAAAGAAAGAGCGAGAAGCTGCTTTATCCAGTTCTTGCCGATACCAGCCCATTCACCGCTGTCCATCATTGTTGCCATAGGAATAGGTGCTATGCTCAGATACATAAACACCTCAATGATACGGCTTGCAAGTGTGATCACGATCGCAACGATCAGTATCATAATGCCGAAATGGACAATGAGCGATATGAACCATACGGTCATCAGCTCACCGAGCGACAAGCTGCCCAAAGCTGATTTATCCAGGGCAAGCGTACTTGAAAGGAAGCTTCCCGAGCCGAACAGCGTCGAAATACCGTTCGAGCATACATTTGTGCCGAACGAAAACAGCGCTGATGCGATATAATATGTGTTGGCGACAAGTATCACACCGCACAGTGATTTGATGAGCCATTTGATTATTATCGAGTCATCAAAGTCCTTGAAATTGTTTCCACGGAGTACCATCTGACAAAGCTCATTCAAAAGCACTATGGTCAGAATGAAACCGCCGATAGGTACTACAACGTTATTACAAAGTGTTTCTATAGTTGTCCACACAGAAGTTCCGACACTAGCACCGCCGGTAAACTGTGCAGGATGCTTTGATATAAAGTCATTTACAAGACCGCCGCTTCCTGTCGTCTGGTCAAACGTATCTGTCAGCAGTTCCGAAATGCCGTCAAACTGTGACTTGATACCGTCCTTGAACAGGTCACAGCACCAGTCCTCCAAAGCATCTATAGCATCACTTATTACTCCCATTTTTCGTTCACCTCCGTCCGAGCAGGAATCTCCTGAGAGTGAAACCAAAGGTTTATTGCTGTATGTATTTTGTATTCTGTATATTTATATGTAAATCTCGCTCAACCCACGTACCTTAACACATAATCTGTGTTCCCACCCACGAGCGATCAGGTCATCAGTCTGTCAGATCAGACTGCACCCTGCATCATGGTCTGGAGTACAGGAACGATCGTTACTGCAAGGAGGATAAGTCCAAGACCAGCCATAAGCTGCTTCATACCCTGAGACTTCGCACCAGGGTTATCGTTTCCGTAACCTTCGAGAAGGTTTACGATACCCCAAACACCAACACCGCCGCCGATAAGGCAGATAACTGACTGGAGTACGGTACACGCAGTAGTGATAAAGCTCGATGTATCAACTGCACCTGTTGCTGCGAAAGCGTGTGTTGCACAGGTGTTCATCATAACTCCTGCGGTTGTTGCGAGAAGAGTAGCCTTCTTTGCGAACTTACAGCCCTTAGCAAGCCACTTGTGCTTAGGCTGTACGATTGTAGTTGTTGTCTCTGCTGCGGCATTTTCAGCCATAGTAATATTCATTGCTTCCATAGTAAAAAAATCTCCTCAAATAAAATGAAATAAGTGGTTTCAGCTTCAACCGGTTCTCTTTTTTATCCGGTTTCTTCACTGCCGGTCATAACCGACGTATATATCTTTCTGTTCGGTTATTTCCGGTGTTTCTTCTGATGCATTATCTGTTTCTGCTGCATCACTTTCTGTAACTTCCTGTCGGGCTGCTTTATTTCCTGCCTCGAACTGCATAACTTCATCGTCCGGCGAAATCGTAAGATGCATCCTCTTTTTCTTCTCAACGTACTTTTTGATGTCGAACTCATTCTTCGGATCAGAGTCAAGAAGCATCGGGTACTGTTTATGACGGGTAATATCGTATTTGTCGCTGAAAAAAGGTCTTACGCCCCTCAACTGTAGAATACATTTATCACCGTCCATAACAGCCAGCTCATCCTGACTTTTCAGTTCCTTACCGAGTTTCTGATAGTTCATGCCGTAGCTTTCGCTCTGCCCGCGGTTAGTCGAAGTATTGAAACTGTCTATCGTTTCTTTACCAAGGCTCTCTGATATTTCTTTCAGAGTGCTTTTTTCCTTTCCGCCAAGGAAGAGCGTGGTATCACAGTTGCCCTCTATCGTGTCGGCGTTATCCTTATAGATAGCTTTCAACTGGCTTTTCGCCTGCAAAATGATAGAAGCACTGATCTCACGGCTTCGGATAGTAGCTATCAG
>CADAPI010000236.1 GCA_902789705.1 uncultured Ruminococcus sp. | reverse complement strand
TCAGAACTCAGTAATTATCTTTGAAACATACTGTCTGAGTCTTGCAAGGTCTGTAAGCGCAACTTCTCCGTCGCTGTCAACGTCGGCTGCCTTAAGTCTTGCTCTTTTCATTTTTTTATCGCAGAGAAGATGCGTAGAAAGAATTGTAATGTCTGTTACGTCGATATGTTCGTCGCCGTTCAGATCACCGAGTGCGAATTTCTCCTCTTCAAGAACTGCAAATCTACGCTCATAGTTCTTGGCATATTCTTGTACGGTACTGCCCTCGTAGCCGCGGAAAACGCCAATGAAAATATCTTTAGCGGTAGTGAAAGTGCTTGCGTCGTCATATATTTTGCAATCAGGATTCAGAATTCTGACAGAGCTCAGTTTCCGGCAGTTCTCGAAAGCACTTTTTCCGATGTTTGTCACACTTTCCGGGATCGTCACAGAGGTCAGACTAGAGCAACCTGAAAAAGCAAGTTTATCAATATATTTCATTTCATCCGGTAAGGTCACGGATGTCAGACTCGTGCAGTCCGCGAACGTTCCCTCCTGTATCCAATTAAAAGAATCCGACATAAACACAGAAGTCATGTTTCCACATTCACGGAAAGCATATTCCTCGATGAATCGCACATTCTCAGGAATGGTCACTGAAGTCACACCCATACAGCCATAAAAAGAATAGGACTTGATTTTATTCACAGTTGACGGAACAGTAAATGCGCCTTTTTTACCGCCGGGATAGACCTCCAGATCTTTTTTATCTTTGGAATAGACGACTCCGTCAACACTGGTATATTCCGCATTCTTTGCAGAAACATTAATTGCGGTAAGACTCGGACATTGAGCAAACGTCCAGCTTGAGATCGAATACACGTTAGCTGGAATGTTCACAGATGTCAGACTAGAACATTTCCTAAAAGCCGAATTTCCAATCCACTCCACACTGTCCGGAATTTTCACAGATGTCAGGTTTGTGCATTCCTCGAAAGCCTGATCCACAATGTATTTTGCATTTTTCGGGAGGTTCACAGTTTTCAGATTTGTGCAATGAGAAAAACAACCGCTCTTAAGCTCTGTTACGCCGTCCGGGATGGTCACAGATGTCAGATTCCCACAGGAACTGAAAGCAAATAATCCGATGCTTGTCACACCATCAGGAATCTTCAAAGAGGTTAGGCTATTGCAGCCACAGAAAGCATAGTCGTTGATGACCGTCACGCCCTTCGGGATCGTCACAGCGGGCAGAACCGCACAACCACAAAAAGCGCTCTCACCGATACTTGTCACTTTGGACGGGATATTGAACGTGGTCATGCGGCAGCACCGATGGAATGCATGATCGCCGATACTTGTAACACTGTCCGGAATGGTCGCAGTTTCTACGCTCTCGCATCCATAGAATGCATAGTTTCCGATATGTGTCACCTTTCCCTGAACGATGATATTCCTAACGTTAGGAGAATAGCGATCTAAATATGGAGGCCGGTTATCAAAGTCATAGTCGTACATTTTTCCTGATCCGCTGATGGTCAGTGTCCCGTTTGTTTCGAGCAGCCATGTAATATTATCGCCGCAGGTACCTGACTTTTCTGTTATAAGCACCCACCCTTCAGGCACGTCAAAATCTACAGCATATGCGATGTTCGCCGCAGGTCCGCACAGGGATGCTGTAAGCATACACAGTCCCGTCAGAACTGAGATTATTCTTTTCATATTTGATTCCTCATTTTTTAATATTTATTGTAAAGTCTGCAATTTTCCAAACACCGTTTGGGAAATTCAAAAGTTCTCACTTCATCGTCTCCAGCACTTCATTCAGATGAACCATGTACTTGGTCTTCAGCTCTTCCGGCTCAACGATCTTTGCTTTCTTTCCGAACTGGAACAGCCATGCGAAGAACGGTGCTTCGGCTTTTACTTTTACATGAACGGTAAAGTTCTCATCACCGTCAGGAACTATGGTAATGTCTTTTCCGAAACGATCAAGTACCGGGTTGATGAGATCATTGCTGAAACGAAGCTTCACATCTCTGGACTCTCCGCTGAACATTGAAAATGTCGAGTTCATGTATTCAGCCACATTGAAGTTATCCGGTTTCGGAACACATGCATCTTCAAGAATAGTTACCGCTTCCATACGATCTATTCTGAAATTCGTGATCCTGTTATACTTCTCATAGTAAGCAAGCAGATAGTATCTCTCATCGTTCCATGTAAGCGCATACGGTGAACAGACACGAAAACCGTCACGGTATTTTTTCTTCTTCTGAATATCGTAGTCGAAATATTTGAAAGAGATCTGTTTTCCTTCCGATATCGCACGATGGATTGTATCCACATTAATATAGATACGCTCATTCATCGCCTTGACTCTGTTAGATACGAACACCTGACGATGGATCTGTTTTGCTTCATAAATACTTGAAAGACCTTCGATCTTCTTAAGCAGCTCATTCGATTTCTTCTCAGTCAGAAAACGAGATGATGTAACTGCATCAGCAAGAAGCTTCAGTTCCGGAAGTTCAAATTCACGACTTGCCACATAGTATCCGGAAGTATTTCCTTTGAGCTGTTTTATATCCAGTCCGAAAGTACATAACGCTTCAATATCCTGATAAAGAGCTTTTCTTTCAGCAGATATTCCGCATAGTTTAAGCTGATTTATTATCTCGCTCATAGTGATCGGATGCAGTTCGTCAGTCTGTTCGAGCATTATCTTATATAGGTAGAGAATCTTTAATCTCTGTATTGAATTCTTTTCTGTGCCGGGCATCTTGTAATCCTCCGTTATTATTCATCTATGAAATCATAACATTTATTATTGTGTGCGTCAAGGATGAATATTGTTATTCTTGACTTTGTTAATAGACAGATGTATAATTAGCGTATAGATTTTTCTGAATATCCGTTTCCCGTTGTACTGATTTTGACACACCGGTTTGTGATATAATCATATCAAGGTAAAAAACTAAAACAACGGAGGAACGGGAAAAATGAAAAGTGTTATGATATACGGCCTGGACGAACACGAAGAAGGAATCCTTGATACTGTATGCACTTATCGTACTGCGCTTGATGCCGAGGATCTTAAATCTGCATACGCAAAGATAACCATTATTGATCCGGAAAGACTTTCTTCTGAAGAAAAAGCTGAACTTACTGATTATTACCGTGAAGTTGAACTTTGTGATGACAGAGTCATCCTCTTAAATGAAGATCCGTTTTTTAATGGAATTTCAATGGTTAAGGTCATTCCTGATTTCTTTGATAATTTCAGATACTACAAGCCGCTCCTTATGGCAGATATGAAATTCGGAGAAATGGGAAAAGCGATCCTTGATATTGATGATGCCGATGAAGACTTTTATAAGGGTGTTACCGAAGCATTAAGTGTTTACAACAGTATCGAACAGAATCCGGGAATCACTACCTGCAAGCTTTCAGCAGAACTTAAACTTCCGGAAAAGATAATCGGAAGATATATCCGTATCATTCAGGCTGCACATGTGCTTATCAGTTATAAGAACTGCGGATGGAAAAACTACGGTTTTGTCTGATTTCATATTACTTAACTGCCACGGTTCTAATCATATTTTATTTTTTAGGAGGAATTACCATAGAAAATTACTACGTTATTTTCAGATATCAAGTTATCTGCGGACCAGTAAGACGTGAAGATGCAATTGAATTTGCCAAAAAAATGCCCGAAGAACACGCTTTTCAAAGTTTTTTCAAAAAAAACAGCTCAATATCTTGCACAATTCATAAAATAGGACTAACTTTGCAGTCGCAAAAACCGAAACGGTCGCTTGGATGAGTGGTTTAGTCACCGGTCTGCAAAACCGGGCACAGCGGTTCG
>CADAPI010000235.1 GCA_902789705.1 uncultured Ruminococcus sp. | reverse complement strand
AGAACGTGGAATGCGTCGGCATCTGCTCCTTCGACAGGAAGATCTCTGTCGTAGTTTTCCTTTGTTTCGGAAGCAAGGCGGGAACGGAAACTGCCGGGTGTGAATTTTTCGTCGCCGCCAAACCATTCCGTCATCTTTCTCCATCTTATAAGATTACGGTTTGCGAAAGCGCTTCTGTCGGGACTTCCTTCTGCAACATAGCAGTTCACCACAAAGAAGGCACCATCCGGAACAGTGTCGTAGTCAGGACGAAGGGGAGTGTCCTTGGTTCGTATCCTTGCTTTTCCGACGATTTCGTTTGCACTGTTTTCGACGCAGAAAGCATCGTTTTCGTCGGTGACATAAATGTTGTGGCAGAATGTGAATTTATCGCTTCCGGCTAACATATATTCAGCGAGTTCACGGGCGGTGGCGGAGTTTTCAAGCGCGTGGCGGAGTGCGAATGTGTAGCAGGTTTTTCCTTTGTGAGTGTACTCACATTCATTTGTTCCGCCGACATCGAGTATTCCGGCAAGAACGCCGCTGTCGCTGAAACCTGTAATGGCATCCATAAGTCCAAGTGCTGAAACGGTGGTTATTGAGCTGTCTCCGTTTTTATATCTCATAACGGCCTGTATATCGCAGAGCTGGTCTGAACTTCCCGTCAGCCATTCAAGAATTCGGGCTGAAATACGCTTCTTTGAAACTGTACGGCTTCCGTCGAGTGATACTGCACTGCAGAATGTTCCGCGAAGTGCGTCCGGTACCATCTGAAGGGTGAGTGCTTCCTCGTAGGATATTATGCCGTCTTTTTCATATCCATGTACACCGCCGCTTATTCTGTCGGCAAAGCCTTCGACTTCAAGGCGGTATTCCTCTTCAAGCGAATCCTTGAGAGCGGTAACCCGTTCGGTCAGTGATTTATAACTTTCTTCATTCACTTCACTGAACGCCATGGTGATGTTCTCGAAAAGATACGGTTCAAAGTTTTCAGCGAAGTCAGATGAAGTTTTCAGTATCGCTTCCGCATAGGCGGCTCCGGCCTTGTAGTGATCACCTTTTTCAAGGTCAAGTGTGACAGCGTAGTAGTGCTCCTTCTTTTCGATGATGCAGAGTCCGTCGTCAGATGAGTACGTCGAAAGAGTAGGTTCTTCCGTACAAACATCTTCAAGTTCAAGAGTTCGCTTGTATTCCTCCACCGGAGTCATTGTGCTTCCGCCCTGATCGGGAAAGACAAATCCTTCGTAGGTCGCCTTTGATGTGCATGATGTAAGGAGAAGAACTGAAGCTATGCCGGCAAGGCATTTTTTTATTCTTTTCATAACGCTTCTCCTTTACCATCCCTGTTCGGCAAGCCACGAATTGAGTACTTTTTCGCGGGAAGATATCTCGCTTTCATCGTTTATCTTTCCAAGGCTTATCTCACCGCGTATTCCGCCGTCGATAAGATAGATGACACGTTCGCTCTGAGCTGCCACCTTTACGCTGTGCGTTACCATAAGGATACCGGTACCTTCACGGTTGGCATTTACCAGTTCACGCATTACACCGGAGGCGGCACTGGAATTGAGCGCTCCTGTCGGTTCGTCGGCAAATATTATTTTCGGGGAGTTTATAAGGGCACGGCACAGGCAGGCACGCTGCAGCTCACCGCCGGAAACTTCCGTTATCTCATGCTCGGCAGTTTCGACTATTCCCAGACTTCTCATCAGTTTAAGGGCGCGTTCGTTTATATCTTTTCTGTTTCCGCCTGCCTGATATCCCGGAAGGACGATGTTATCGAGAATGCACAGCTTTTTCATCATGTACATTTGCTGAAAGATAAATCCCATCTCCGTAAGGCGAAGGTGCATTATCTCTTTTTTATTAAGTTTTGAAAGATCCTTTCCGTTAAAAATGACCTCACCGGCAGTGGCGTTGTCCATGCCGCTTACCGTATAGAGCAGAGTGGATTTTCCGCTTCCGCTCGGCCCCATTACGGTTACGAATTCGCCGTCTTCCATTTCAAAATTTACGTTCTGCAGAACGTTGTTGCTGCGCGATTTTACTATATATGTCTTGCACAGATCCTTTACTGATATTACTTTCATTCTAATCTCCTATTCTTCTGCGATGCTGCGAATATCTATCTTATCTATACTGCTAAGCCTTATGACTGAAGGTATTAGCACTGTGAGCAGTGATACCAGCGGCATGATTACCCAGGTGAGTACCGGCATCGGCATGAATTTAAATCCGGAAAGATTTATTGCACCGAACAGTACGTCAAACAGTCTTGCGCCGACGGTGTTTGAGATAAGTATAGCTGCGATGACTGATGCTATCGTGAGTGTCATCATTCTGAACAGCTCTGCGGCACGTATCTTTCCGTCGCCTGTTCCGAGACATCTCTGAAGTGCGATTTCTGATTTATCCTCCGAAATAAAAATGTTCATGTAGAGAGCGGTAAGCAGTATATTTACGAACACGACTGCGGCAAATACAACATTTCTGAAAAGTCTGAGCGGAAGCTCGTAGTCTTCTAGTTCACGCATCAGCGCTTCTTCAGCAGTCATCATGTGACCGTTAAAAAGCTCGTTCATTTTGTCCCACTCGGCCTGTTTGTTGTCGGAATATATGTTAAGAGAGAAGAAACGTTTTCCGTTTATACAGCCTTTATCATATTCTTTTCCCATTATAATGTAAGGTGAACCCCATTCCATCATATCGATAAGTCCGGTCACGATTACTTTTTTCTTATTGAGTGTGATATGAAGCTTGTCTCCGGAATACTCATTAAGACCGACTTCTATCTCGTCGCCCGGCTTTATACCGTAGTTCCTCGCGGAGTAGCTTGACATTGCAATCTCGTTTTCGAGAACAGGCGCAGTGCCTTCGCTGTACTCAATCGGGGACATATCATCAAAATTAAAGAATACTTCGCAGTCACGTCGTCCTTCAGTGTACAGTTCGCCGCCGCAGTAACAGCAGGTATCCACATGTGCATTTATATCATTGTTTGCTAAGTCGCCATTGAAAATATCCCAGAAATCCTTGCTTTCAGCGATTTCCCTTCTTTCATATTCCTTCATCATTTCGTCACTGAAGTCGGGGAAGAAGTCGTAATCGTAGATCAGAGTGTATTTCATGAAATCAGGGTTTACTACCGAGTGGTAAAGATATCCCGGAAGGAGTATCATCATTCCGCCCAGTGTGTATGCGATGATAAGGAAGATGTAACGTTTTATGCGTGTCAGAATATCGGAAAGTCCGAGATATACCGGCACTGGCATCTTTGTACGCTTATGAAGCAGCAGGGCGGATGCCTTCCCGAAACGTTCGCCTTGGTTTTCGCCGTGTATGGCATCTATTACGGATATTTTGTTTATGCGTCTCATCACAAGCAGACAGAACAGTATTATCGATGAAGCCATAAGCAAAGCGGATGCTGTTCCTATCAGCACAAGTTCATGGACCGGAGGATAAACGACTCCGCCTGCAAAAAGATGCATGAGTTTGTATGAGAGTGGTATCCCGGCGATTATTCCTATAATTCCACCAGCCACGGCGAACGAGATGTATTTAGCAACAAACAGCCACCGGAAACGAAGTGAATCGATACCCATGGCACGCATCATACCGATCTCCTTTTCCTCATCGCGGAGGGCGGATATCATGGTGAAACGTATTGTCATAAGTATGATGATAACCATGAAAATACTCATAAGTATCATCGAGAATGTGATTATGAATATTACCACAAAGTCGTCGGACATGGTGTGTCTGCTCCACCAGCCTTCGATAAGTCTTATATCGTGTTCATTACGAAGTTCGGAGCGGAATATATCTACAATGTCACTGTTTACTTCCGGAGTTAAAACTGAAAATATATCTGTCTTTACGGG
>CADAPI010000234.1 GCA_902789705.1 uncultured Ruminococcus sp. | reverse complement strand
CTCGGAATACCGTCGCTTGCTATGGGTGATGAAAGCGTACCGATAGGATATGACGGTATCATCCGTACCGGAAAGATCATTCTTAATATCATTGCAAGGAAACGTTTTGACCGCGTTCTTGCACGTCATACTGAACTCGGTTATACAGACTGGTGGCTCAGTCAGGAGGATCCGTTTATTCTTGCAAGACATCCTGAATTACTCGACGAAGAAAACAATGATGAAATAAAAGCTGAAATAAAAGCAGAAATCAAAGAAGAAAATACACCAGAAGGAGTAAAAGAAGTTGGCTGATAATATCAAAAGAACAAATACGATAACACATCCGCGCTATGGCTGCGCAATAGGAGCAGTTTTCTCAGTAGCTGCGATACCGGGAGCGGTTCCGATAGCAAACTGCGGTCCGGGCTGTGTCGGAAAACAGGCAGGTATTATTACTACCGCTTCACAGGGCACGATATATCCTGCTGCCGGAAATATTCCAAGTGTGAATATCGGAGAAAATGAAGTTGTATTCGGCGGTGCCAAAAAGCTTGATGCACTTGTAAAATCCACTCTGAAGATAATGAAAGGCGACCTGTTTGTTATCCTTACCGGATGTTCCGGAGAACTTGTCGGTGATGATGTTGACTCTGTTGTGCGAAAATACAGAAAGCAGGGCTATAACATCGTAAATGTATCTACTGCCGGATTCAAGGGAAATAATCTGTACGGACATGAACAGATATCGATTGCTCTTATAGACCAGTTTGTAGGTGAGTTCAAGGGCAGAAAGCGTAAAAATCTTGTTAATCTCTGGTTCGAAACCCCTTATTTTGATCCTTTCTGGAGGGGAGATTATTTCGAGATAAAGCGTATCCTTGAAGGAGCAGGTTTCGAAGTGAACATACTGTTCGGTTCACTCAGCAAGGGATCTGAAAGCTGGAAGAACATTCCGAAGGCGAAATTCAATCTGCTGATATCTCCTTGGGTCGGACTTAAAACAGTAAAGCATCTTGAAAAGAAGTACGGTCAGAAATATCTTCATATTCCGGTGATCCCGATAGGTGAGGAAGCTACTACGGAATTTCTTCGTAAGGTCGTTGATTTTGCCGGTATCGATAAAACAAAGTCAGAAACATTCATCAAAGAGGAAGCAAGGCAGTATTATGATTTTATCGAACATTTTTCAGCGTTCTATTCGCAGTACTGGTTCGGACTGCCGTCAAAGTTTGCAGTTGTAGGTGACAGTTCCTATAATACCGCATTAACAAAATTCCTTTCTGATCAGCTCGGACTTGTTCCGCTAAAGAACATCATTACCGATAATCCGCCGGAAAAATACCGTGACAGCATACGCGATGTATATCACAATCTGACGGAAGACGGACTGTCGGTCGAACCTGATTTTGAAACAGACGGATACTGGATCGATAAACAGTTAAGAGAAACAGATTTCGGAACTGAGATAGGTGTGGTTTTCGGAAGCTCGTGGGAAAAGCAGTTTGCAGCAGACAAGGGACTTACTCTTATTGAGACCTCTGCACCTTCTGCAAATGAAGTAGTACTTAACAGAAGCTATGTCGGATACCGCGGAGCCCTGACTCTTATCGAAAAAGTTTACACATCTGCAATGGGCAGCAGATGATCTGTTTCATCACAGATTTGACCTGATCAGAGTTATAACGTAAATAGTCCGGATACAAAAATGATCAGCATATCCTTTTACGCCGGGGATATGCTGATCTGAATTTTGTGAAAAATATTATCATCCTCTGACAACTTCAGAGTATATTTTTTCAAGCAGTGTAAGAGCACCGCGGTATCCGTAGTAAGTACGGTTGAGAACAACTTCAAAGTTGTTCGGTGTTCCGACCGGAACGAAAAGACCGTTATGTTTTCTTACCACATCAAGATCCCAGCTTGTTGCAAGGAAGAGCGGTTTACCGAAACCGTAGTCGGCTTCGTCGAATTCCTTTTCTATCGTGTATCCGTCCTCGATGAACTCGACGTCAATGCTCGTGTCATCGGAAATGTTCCTAAACTCCTCTGCGATCGCTTCGCGGTATTTCTGAGGGGTATTGTCCGAAATGATCACCTTTGCAGGAATAAGACCTATCTGGTCTGTCAGGAACTTTGAGATGCCGAGTGTGGTCTGGGCATCTGCGGCAATGAGAAAACGAGCCGGCAGACCGAACCAGTATTCTGAAATGAATTCGGAAATATGTTCGTAGTAGTAGTAATAATCAGCAGTTTCCTTTGCAATGAATTTTTCAGCCTTTTTATTATCGATTCCCGCAAATTCAACTACCTTTCTTATGAAAGCAGTCGTTTCCTTTTCACCGACCGGTACTACAGGAATATGGAGGTACGGCTGGCCGTATTTTTCTTCAAGGAGTTCGGCAGTACTTAAACCTACCCATGGTGAGACTACCAGGTTGAACTGTGCTTTCGGGATCTTCTTCCAGCTCTTTACACCTTCGGAATCTGTTCCGAAAAGAACGTTGACTTTAAGACCGGCACCTTCGAGAATTCTTTTAAGTTCGCTGTAGTTTCCTTTCCAGTTGGTGTCGAAATACGGAACATCAGCCCACAGGTTTACAAGGCCCTTTGTCTTTTCAGTTTTGACATCACCGACATACTGTTCGATAATTGCATTTACAACTGATTCGTGACCGATAAGATTGTTGCCGCGAAATCCTGCAGCATCTGCAAACACTACCGGATATCCTTCGTTTTTGTATTTTCTGACTATGGCACCGACGTCATCACCGATAAGTGACGGAGCACATCCTGTAAGTACTACGAAAAGATCGCCGTCCATTATTTTAAATGCTGACTTCAGTGTTGAGTCGAGTTTTTTGCTTCCGCCGAATACTATTTCATTTTCACCGGTGTTTACGCTCGGTACAGCACCGCCGCCGGCATAGTCTGCACCCTGAAATCCGTTGCTGAATGAAAGGGTGATAAACTGCTTGTCAGCACATCCCGGTCCGCAGTTTGCTATCGGGATAGCGTGTTTGATTGCATTAACGGTATTTACTGCACCTATGGCACAGCCGTATCTTGCATGAGTTATACTTGATGATTTCTTCTTTTTATTTTCAGCCATTTTTCTTAACACTCCGTTTTTTCTTTTTTGCAGTAAATTTGTCCGGTGCTTCATCGATTATCTCAGGATGCTTTGCAATTATGAAAGGATCATCCTGTGAAAGCCACCAGTCTGTATAAGGAAGCTTAACATGTTCCTTAAGTGCCTTTCCGAATTTCTTTCTTGAAAGTATTTCTAGAATAGCTTCGCCGAGTCTTATCATTCCGTCATAACCGACTGTCATGTGTTCGTCGCCGACAGGAAGTGACGGTATTCCCATTCTTATTGCAACCGGTGCGATCGCGTTGTGTCTGATAACTATAAAGTCAGGCTGCACACGCTTTAAAAGTCCGAAAAGCTGGAACTGCTGAGTTTTGCTTACAGTGTAGTCAGGGATCTCGCCGTATGTGTCGTTTATATGTTTAAGTGAGTTTTCGTTCGGATCACCGCTGTCGTAAACAGGATCGTGATGGAAAACAAGTGAACCGTCTATCTGAATGCCCAGTTCCCTGAGAACTGAGATAACGGCATGAGCGTAAGCTGAACCTGTAGCAACATATCCTTTGAGACCTTTCAGCTTTTCACGGAGTTCGTTGATTTTCGGAAGTACTCTTTCGTGTTCGCTCTTGATATATTCCTCCACAACATCTTCCTTGCCGGTAACTCTGGCAACTGCTCTGAGCCATTCGTCCGTACCTTTGAAACCGTAAGGCATTGGTGCATGGATCTGCGGAACACCGAATTTTTCTTCAAGTACTGTGGCAAAATAGGAACCGAGAGTGTGGCAGAATGTTGTTGTTGCTGC
>CADAPI010000233.1 GCA_902789705.1 uncultured Ruminococcus sp. | reverse complement strand
GAAAGCAGCATTGACACACCAGTCACTAATGAAATTACTTTTTTCATAAAATCATCCTTTCAAATTATGTGTTTTAATTAACGCTGTTTATGTACTCATGAACTGGACCCCAGTTTTTTAATCATCAAAACTTACGGGTCTTATTTCTTGCTTAATTGTACCTTCATTTTGTGAGATATAAAAAATCATTAGGTACATTCTGTTTTTTGTTTTTTTAATTATAACATTATCAACATAGCTTTTCAATATATTTATTGAATTTTTGTGCTAATAATCAATTACTTACTATTCCGGTTTCTGACCGACTGTTCATTCAAACTAATTTTGTTTTCTACTTATTATACACACGAAAGTCTGATTTATCGCTCCTGATTTTTAATTTTTTTGAAAAATCTAAAAGTTTGTGAAAGATGTACATTTTTTGAATCTCAGTTTGGTACATTTGCGTATGATTAAAATGATGTATAATGAGAAAGTTATTCCAGCACATTCTTTCTGTGTGCTGTGTTTACTTTTGTGTGGTTGTATTCATCACGCAGACCGTGAGCATCAATGACGGTCATAGCTTTTTGCAGATCACGGGAAAGCTGTTCCTCTCGTTTGATACGCTGACCTTCAGCTTTCATCTTCTCACGGGAGAAATAATGGTTTTCATCTTCTTTCTTTTTGTAGGCTGAAAGCTCTGATGAAATCACCTCGAACCTGGATTTGAGTGCATCAAGTTCCTGTACTGCATCATCACGTTCCTTGCGTAGCTTCTTTGTCTGCTTTTGCGATGCTACTTCCTTTTTGGCGAGGGCGGTAACATTGTCCCAGTCTTCTTTTGACACAGTGATTTTTCCACCAAATACGGTTTTACCTGTTTCCACGCTGTCAATCTCCATGAGCTTGGCTTTCATTTTGGCAGCTTTTTCAAGCTCCGCTTTCGTTTCTGAAAGTTCTGTTTCAGCCTGAGCATTTTCTGCGGCCAGAGCATCTGCTTTACGACGCTGTTCCTTGTATTCTTCTACTTCAAGTGTTCCTCTGGATTCTTCAGGAGGAAGAGGTTCGATGCCGTGCTTACGGCAGATCTCATTCAGCTTTTCTATCTGAGCGGCTCTCCACTTGGCAATAGCCATCTTACCGCCACCGTATCCCATTTCCTTGAGTGCCTGAGCTATACCGTTCTGCGTATCCTGACCGCGCTTGTAATGACCAACAGGAATGTAGTCGAAATGCAGATGGGGAGTAGCTTCATCCATGTGAAGAACTGCGTTAAAAACATAGAAGTTCGGGTTGCGTTCCTGAAAGCTTTCCATGTATTCTTTCAGTATATCAGCAGCGACCTGTGCATCCTCGGTTCCGATACCCGTATCTTCTTTTTTGCCGACCTGAACCAGTACTTCATAGAAGCTTTTCTGATCGAGTGCATTTACTTTTATAGTATTGCACGGCTTACATCCGAAAAGATGTTCATAATAGTCGCTGATCTTACGATCGTTTCTGGTCTGCTTTGCGTTGTAACGCTCGGTTGATTCTCTGAAAAGCTGATCATATGCTTCGGCTATCGGCTGAGCGATAAAAGTGATATTATCAGGGGTACGTGCAGGATCAACATTGTTCGCAACGAACTCACGATTATTATGTGTGATCGAACCTTTCCCCTGGCTAAAAGTCAGTCTTTTTTCTTTCATTTTGAAATTCCTTTCCTTTATACTTTTTTTCAGCTTGCACAGGCAAGCTTCGGAACGGTGCGAAGCACCGATTACAAAGGGCGTGTGCGCCGCTTGTAACTCCATAGTACTTCCGACAGCCTGAAAGTCTATCAGAAGAACTATGTCGCCCTGCGGGGCTTTTTTCGGCGGCTTCGCCTGCCGAATTTGCGGGTACACGATTGTAAAACCGTGACCTGCAAAACGGCGGAATCCGCATTGCTTTTTTGAAAAAATGCTCTGCCTTTGCGTCGATGTGCGTCGGTGGTGACGATGTTTTATACCGCTCCGAAACCATCGACGCATCGACGCACATCGTCACGCTAAAGCATTCTCAATCATTAGCTGATAAGCCGTCGTCTCATAATCTTCCTGTGCAATAGCATCTACCGTATTGGAGTTTATTGTGATTTCACTTCTTAAGACCGGAACACCATCAGAGGTTTTATTCTCAGCAGAAGCGTCATCTTTTATTACTTCGGGAGCGACGACTACAGGATGTTCTGTGTCAAAACGGAGCTGAATAATTTTAGCCTTGTGTGTACGTTTGTTGCTGTACTGCACAAAGTACTGATTATACAGCTTTCCGGCGTTGACGTTCAGCTTCAGGGAAAGTGCATTTGGCTTGATGTCAAGCTCCAGTTTTTCGATAAGCTCTGTCGCTGTTCCTTCCCATGACGGATTGTCTTCGTTGATGAATTTTCCGATTGCTTCAATAACAGGTTCAGGCGGTTCGGAAAAATCGGAAGAGTCTTCACCTTTGAAGTCCCAGCACAGCGTTTCTTTGTTTCGGGTGAGCTTGTATTTTTTATCAGGCTGATCGCGTCCTGATACTTCAATAGTAGCATCATCTTCGATACGACTGTTTTTATACATTACGAACGCTCCGTCTGCTGCACCGAGCAGACCGTTGGTTCCCGAGATACGGTCGAAGCTGTCATCGGACTTCTGTTTACGGGTGTGGTGAACGAGTATCAGACAGATACCTGTTCTGTCGGCAAACGCTTTCAGCTCAGCTATTATTTCGTAATCACGGGCATAGCTGTAAGTTTCACCCTCGGCTTCACGTACTTTCTGTAAAGTGTCGATGATGACCAGCGAGGTGTCTGGGTGTTCACTTATAAAGGTATTGAGCTGTTCGATCAGTCCGTCGTTCAGTGATCTGGAAGCAACTGAAAAGAAAAGATCAGGTGTTGCTTCCGTTCCGAACATTCGGTAAAGTCGTTCCTGTAATCGGCGGTAATCATCTTCCAGTGCAAGATAAAGCACGGTTCCCTTGCGGACAGCATAGTTCCACATCGGTGTACCCGAGCTGACGTGATAGGCGATCTGTCCCATCATGAAACTCTTTCCCACTTTCGGAGCACCTACGAACAGATAAGTGCCCGGGTAGAGAAAGTGATCTATGACAGGCGGCTTGCCCGGATAGACCATTTCGTAAAGCTCCGGCATTGATACTGTCTGCATAAAATCAGGAGCAGCTTCACGTTCTGCTTTTGCCTGTGCCTGCATTTCCTGTTCGTACTGCATCTGTGCTTCAAACATTTCTTCGTCAGAAGGGTTGAAATTCTCCCCATATTCTGGTATAATTAATGATGATGATTCATATGGCTGCTCAGCACCTGCGCCAACAGGTGCATCAAGAGCAGTCATTTTTCTTTCTTCGGTCATTCTCTTTCTCCTTTCAGACCATTTAAAGTTTTTGTTATGAGCTGTATTGTTGACAGCAGCTCATCGTCCGCAGCCGAGCCGTTTTCTATTCTCCTGAGTTCTCCGAGGACTTCTGCAAGCTGATTCTTCAAAGCTTTGTACACTCTTGGGTTTCCCTGCACGATCACATCACGGCAGAGAAGCCGTTTTATAATGTAGTCCTGCTTGGTCAGTCCTGATAGGGCAACAGCTGAGTTTATCAGCTTGTCTTCTTCGGGTGATACACGGAAACCTATGGTTCGGCTTCTGAATCTGCCTTTAGTATCGAGGTTTTTAGCTGACATCTTTTTCACCACCTTTCTAATCTTCGGTTCTGAGATCACTGAGCCTGTCTGCCATTTCATTCTGCGTACTTGGAAACAAGTGAGCGTAACGATAGGTAATATCAATGCTCTCGTGACCAACTCTGTCTGCGATGGCAACAGCTGAAAAACCCATTTCAATAAGCAGAGAGATATGCGAATGTCTGAGATCATGAATGCGGATACGCTTCACGCCTGATTCTTTTGCTCCTCTGTTCATCTCATGATGCAGATAACTCTTGGTTATCATGAACATACGGTCATGTTCTCCGATACCGTAAAGCTGACTGATGAAATCCTGTATCTCCTGAGAAAGAAAATCAGGCATCTTCACAACACGGTTGCTCTTTGGCGTTTTCGGATCGGTGATTATATCCTGTCCATTGATACGCTGAAAAGACTTTGTTATAGAAACCGTATGTTTCTCAAAATCGAAATCAGCAGGGGTGAGGGCGAGAAGCTCACCCTCACG
>CADAPI010000232.1 GCA_902789705.1 uncultured Ruminococcus sp. | reverse complement strand
ACTGCTGAACGCCTTGAACGGATCCGTCTGCAAAGGCATTCAACCAGGTAAACCGGACGTTGAGAACGTAACGCCCACCGCTGTGCTGCGTGCGTATCTCGATGAAGCTGTCGATATCCTTATCGATAATGGTCTTGTCTGACTCCATTGCCAGCTTCAGCACGTCCGGAGAGACCAGAAAACGACCGTGGTGGCCGTCGGCTCTTGAATAGGTTGTAAATGTGAAGAAATCACCGTCAAAACCCATTTTGACCAGCAAGCTATCCATTTTCATCAACTCCTTCTACTTTAACTGGGAAAATGTCGGGTTCAACATTAAGGATGGTGTATTGTCCGGAAATGCCAATAGTTTCACCTATTCGGTCATGATACTGATTGAAGAAATTATGCATTTCCTGTTGAGAAGGGAATGCGAGATGCAAATTGACAGAAGAGTCAGGATCGTTACCGTTAGGTTGAGAAATAAGGTCAATGTGAAGTGTCCATATTTCTTTCATTTCTGGTCACCGTCCTTTCTTTACAGTGTAAGAACGTCGGATCTGTAGTTTTCAAGCATCTGACGGTCAAAGAGTTTCTGAATTTCGTTACGGATATATCGACCGCCAAGACCGGTGTTATCGGCAGTAACTGCCAATTGATGAAGTTTTTCGTCACTGATATTGATTTTGTAGTCGGTCGTACGTTCAAGCTCCGTGATCATGTTTCGACCGACGCCGATCATCAAATTCATGTCAGGCCTCTGAAGATGACAAACGCTTATTCTGCCTGCCGTTTCTCGGAGCATGCCACTGTTGACCAAATCGTCAATGGTGATATCAGCAGAGCTTTCAGCAGCTTCAGAAACGGACGAACCAAAGCCGATAGTCTTTTTCAATGTTTCAGAGGACTTTTTCTTTCGGATCCAGTCAAAGCAGCCCATGAGGATGACGGTGATCTTGTCGCCCGGTACGGTGACTACGTGACCGCCTGCATCCGTCTCGGTGAAGCGTGCATGATCCAGTAATGTAAGAAGTCCCTGCTGCGTAGCTTCAGAGGATGACCACGTTGAGCCACCAGAACCAGCAGCCCAGCGTGGTTGTATGCATTTGTCAAATTCATCGATGAAGAACACACAGCCTTTGTTGTCAATTTTTCGTTCTGCCATACCAAGTGCATCAATCACATGCAATCCATGGTAGCCTGGCACGGTCAGTGAAGCTGCAGAAGCATATCGCAGAAAGCCTTGATGAAAAGTTTCCGGCGCTCCTGGTATGGCAAAGCGCATAAATTTACGGATTGTTTCAATAAGTGCAGTCTTGCCGGAGCCAGTCTCACCGATCAGGAGCAGGTTGCGCTTCGGTCTATCCGGAAAGTGCCAGTGGCTATACAGCACAGAGCAGACTTGTGTCAGCGCTTCATCGTTGCCGATGTAGCCGCCTTCGTCATGCATCCAGTCAACCATTTCTCGGATGCCAAATTTGCCCAAGTGGTAATACCACATGTAATCTTTAATGGGCATATCGGCAATCTCTTCGCGTTGTTGCTGTAACGTCGTGATGCTCATTGTCGGTGACTCCTTTCTGAAAATGGAAAAAGCAGGACACTGCGATCTGTGCCCTGCTTCTGGCGGTTAAGCAATCGGTTTTATGCCTTTTTGCTCAAGTTGCGTGATGAGGTAATTCGCAATCTTTTGCGTGCTGTTAAGGCATTGATGGAATTCCGGTAGAGTTGACGGGTCGGAATTGTAGCCCAACAGGTACAGAAAGCTATAGTCATCGGTCATCAGATCCAGGAGTCCTAACCAGTAAAGCACCGCGAAAGCTGTACTCTCGGCGGTGTTTTCCTTCAGGTTGCGGTTGTCATTTTTGCATTCACCGGTGTCTGGATCATGGGCGATACTATGAGCAATCTCGTGAACTAACGTTTTTATGCGTGCTTTTTGGTCAAGGGTGGATCGTACTACAATCCGTTTTTCGTGCGGGCTGTAGTATCCGCAGGCTTTGCCCGGAAAATCTTCGAAAGACACCGGCACTGTGCTGATCTCGGTCAAAGCACGTATGATATTGTCATAGTCATCTACAGTGCCGGTCAGCGGATGGATGATATCAGGGAGGGGATCGCCTTCGGTCTGTTCAACGTCAAAAACAGTAGCTGCTTTGAAAAACAGTTCTTGCGTGGTTGTTCCGTCTGGGCGTTCCTTTTCGACAGGGCAGGGAACGATGATCCTTATCCCGCGTTGATTTTTCTTTACATGCCGCGCAAAGTTGGTTTTCCATGCGTTGTAGCCTGCTACATAGCTTGCGGTCGGGCACTGAAGCATGATTAACAGGCAGTTATTGTATGAGTAGTTGTGGAATTTAGCCATCATTTTCAGGTACTGCTTATATCGGTCAGAGTCAAGTAGTGATTGGATACCTTCTTCGAGGATTTTTAGTGTTTCCTGTGTTGTGGTTGTGCGGTTGTTCTTCATAGAAAATATATCCCTCCTTTCCTCACAGTTACACCCGGGGATGCCGTTAGGCATCCTTCTTGAAGTTTAATGTTCAATACTTTGAAGCCGCATTGAGATTTTTTGGAATATCATTTAATCATGAAAAGATGTATGAGATGTTTTCTTCGAGAAAATCGTATCTTACCTGCCGAGATAAAATAATTCATGGCCTTGATAAAGAGAGTATTAACTTGGTTTTGACTAGTTACGACAAGATGACTGCAACAATGCAAGAATTGCTTTCCAATGTTTCAGCAGGACAACCCCAATAGTGCTATTTCTGCAATAATCTCAGGATCTGGCTGAACTACCACAAAAACGAAAATGTGGTAGATTGATGGTCATGAAAGCGATGGCACTTCCAAAGAGATCAAAAAACCCGAGGAAATTTCATCTTTTTTTAATCAGGAACACACAGTGATTTCGAGTTTTTCGTATCGGTGCCTCCCGCAAATGAAGCCGTTGCCGACTGAAAAGAAGGATTCCGATTCCGTTCCTGCAGAAGCGAAGGAAGAGAAGCCCGCAGATTTCGAATGTGCATGCTTTACCTGTCCTTCTCAGGAGGAGTGCAAGGCTGCACAGGAAGCGGAAAACACAATGCCTGTCGAGCCGATCGACTTCTCCAAGGTCGAGATCGAGCCTCTGTTCACCGATTTCGTCGATTTCGAGACTTTCTCCAAGTCTGATTTCCGCGCTGTGAAGGTTCTGGAATGTGAGGCTGTACCGAAGTCCAAGAAGCTTCTGAAGTTCACTCTGGACGACGGAAGTGGCGAAAACAGGGTAATCTTAAGCGGTATCCATCCGTATTATGAGCCGAAAGAACTCGTAGGAAAGACCTGCATCGCCATCACGAATCTGCCTCCGCGCAAGATGATGGGCATCGACTCCTGCGGTATGCTGATCAGCGCTGTACATACAGAAGAGGGCGAGGAAAAACTGCACCTTCTGATGGTCGATCCGCATATCCCCGCTGGAGCAAAGATGTACTAAAAGGCAGCTGCTTAAGTAGCCCAGATAACAAAAAGGACATTACAAGCTTGCTTGATAATGTCCTTTTTTGATATCTGGGCTAAGCCGACAGGCTGCCCGCCCCACACGAGTACATTTTCAGTATCCTTGTAAAACTTATTATATGGACTGAAAATGTACGAGTGTGGCCTGCTTAAGCAGGAGAGGCGGGCACTTAAGCAGCATCTTGATTTTTGCAGGATTATAAATTCAATCCTTCATTTCATACTCCTTTACCTATGGCTACTTATCCATCCCTATCCACTGTATGAAAGCTGTCTTATCACTGCTGTTATACCCAGCTTTCTCATAGAAATGCATAGTCTCCGGCTTCTTTGATCCTGTCAGTAGCATCATTTTGTAACAGTTTTCCTTCTCCGCAATCTTCTTTGCATAATCCAGACATTCACCTGCATATC
>CADAPI010000231.1 GCA_902789705.1 uncultured Ruminococcus sp. | reverse complement strand
GGATGCAGGTACATACGATGATGTGCAGATCTTTGTTTCAAAGTGCTACGAGGGTGTTGAAGGCGTAACTATCAACCAGAACTCAGGTACGGTTTACGTGGTTTCCGGCGATGACGGCTACAATGCCGCAGGCGGAAACGACGGCTCCGGAAATGCTGCTCAGGGTCCGTGGGGCGGCGGAGGATTCGGCGGCGGATCTACCGGTACGCTTAATGTAAACGGCGGTCTTGTTGTCGTAAATTCCGCAAGCGGAGACCATGACGCACTTGACTCGAACGGAAACATAAATCTTAACGGCGGATTTGTATATGTAAACGGTCAGGAACCTCTTGACTGCGGCGACGGCGGCAGCTACTCCATTAAGTACAACGGCGCAAGTGTCATCACGATGACTGCCGGCAATACAAACCTGAAGACGGTTTACTCATTCAAGGACGCTTCCGGCAATGTGATCGCATCGTTCTTTGGTGCATCAGGAAATCCGGGACAGAACTGCACAAGCGGCGGCACACAGATCACAGCGACTTCATCATCAGGTGGCGGCATGCAGCCAGGCGGCCCTGGTGGACAGGGTGGCCGTCCGGGAAGAAACGGCTGATAATCATCAGATAGATATTCATATATTTTTCATCATTATACCTCTTTTTCGCAGTGAACGCAGGCAAATCCCGCGTTCACTGCAAACTATGAAATTTTCCCCCAAATTTTCATACCTTAACGCAGACCGCTCTTCGGTACAAATCCGGAGAGCGGTTTGTGTTTGTATTCATGTATTTTTATAGAAAAAAGACTGCGTAACCAGTAACGCAGTCTTTTCGTGTTTTCTATGAAATAATCAGTTATTCTTGTTCATCATGCTGTCGGCGATGCTTTCATTGAAGTACGGATAGCCGAACTGTGTCTTCAGGTATTCTAGGTTCTTTGAAAGTATCAGTGAGATTCCCATCTGTGCAGCACAGAGTGCGAAAATCGTGATATACCAGAATGAACCGAGCAGTACGCTTAAAACAAGTCCGATTGCAGCGAATGCGACGGCTGCAATGACAAGAATTTTACGGTTTTCGAGACTGGTAACTGTGAGCACCGATGCAGCAATAATGCCGATTATCAGTAGTATGGAAAATGCACCTGACGGATTGTTTGTAAGATTTGAAAGTTCACCTTTTGCTATCATTGAAGCGAATATTCCGAGAACTATGTCGCAGGTGTAGATGGCACTCAGGGAACGCTTGTGTCCGAGATATTTCATACGATTCTGCCAGAGAAGTTCCTTGTCGTAAAGCTGTGCCGGCTTTTTATAAGTCGCTGTACCGTCACCTGCGGTGGCAGTGTAGGATGAATAGTATTTTTCGTTCATATTTTCACCTTGTCTTTATGGTCTTTTTTTATGTAAACGCGATGTTGTTTTTCGTTCACTATTATTATAATTTATTACGTTTTAAATGTCAACAAAAATGGTGAATGAACTGTGGTCGGGCATGCCGCCGAAATAGAAGGCTGCGAACTGTTTGGTGACGCAGCCTTTTTTATCAATAATACAATTTCACTTCATAGGTCATAAAAAACTGCCGGGGTTTGTTTATATTTAATTTTATTGTATAAAATCTTAGGTATTGAATTTTTTACATTTGTTTAAATTAATTATTTCTCTTGACATTTAAGTAAATGTCATTGTATAATATAAATCAGAAAAATGGTATTTTGTTGTATTATTTTTATTTTGAATTGAATCATGAGAAAGGAAAATGCTGCTATGAGTATTTTTAAGAGGCTTATTTCAGCTGTGTGTGCTGTTGCAGTGGCAGGCACATTCAGCTTCTCGTATGCAAACGGCAATGCGGGAGAAACAAAACTTAACGCTGCAGTGGATTCAAACAACGATGACTGGCTCCACGCAAAGGGCAGCAGACTTTACGACATGAACGAGAACGAAGTTTGGCTCACAGGTGCCAACTGGTTCGGATTCAACTGTAACGAAGCCTGCCCGCACTATCTCTGGAGCGCTGATGCTGATGACTGTCTTACAGAGATCGCTGACCGCGGTATCAACATCATTCGTTTCCCTATTTCAACTGAGCTTATCGTTTCATGGATGAACGGCAAGCCGAATCCGGTAAACAGCTTCTCTGCAAACGCAGATCCTGCATTCACTATCAACGCAGATTTCTGTGAAGCTGACGGCAAGACTCCTGTTGACAGTATGCAGGTGTTCGATATCATGATGAGAAAGTGCAAGGAGCACGGTATCAAGGCATTTATCGATATCCACAGCCCGCACACAGACAACTCAGGACACAACTACAATCTCTGGTACGGCAAGGCGGGCGTAACAACAGACGTATGGATCGATTCACTCGTATGGCTTGCTGACAAGTACAAGAACGACGATACACTTATTGCTTTCGACCTTAAGAACGAACCTCACGGAAAGGGTCAGGAAGGCAAGGAAGCTGCAAAGTGGGACGGCTCAAAAGACGAAAACAACTGGGCTTATGCAGCTACAAAGTGTGCTGAAGCTATCCTCGACGTAAACCCTAAGGCACTTATCCTCGTTGAAGGTGTTGAACAGTCAATGAGCGGTGCTATGGAAGGTGACTACTGGGGCATGCCTGACAGACGTGACAACTCACCGTACATCGGTGCATGGTGGGGCGGTAACTTCCGCGGGGCAAGAGAATTCCCTATCAAGCCTAAGCAGGGTACATCACAGATAGTTTACTCACCTCATGACTACGGCCCGTCAGTATATGCTCAGACATGGTTCGAAAAGGACTTTACTGAAAAGACACTTCTCGATGACTACTGGTACGATACATGGGCATATATCAATGCTGAAGATATCGGTCCTGAACTCATCGGCGAATGGGGCGGACACATGGACGGTAAGGAAAACCAGAAGTGGATGACCCTTCTCCGTGACTACATGATCAAGCATCACATCAACCACACATTCTGGTGCCTCAATACAAACTCAGGTGATACAGGCGGACTCTGGGACGATCTCGGATTCCAGGCCGGCGCAGGTACAACTATCAAGTGGAATGAACCAAAGTACAAGCTCTTCGAGGAAGCACTCTGGCAGACAAAGAGCGGCAAGTACATCGGTCTTGACCACCAGGTAGCACTTGGCAAGAACGGTATTTCACTTAACGACTACTATGCTAACTACGCAGCAAGCGAAGGAAGCAACCTCGACGGCGGCAAGACTTCATCAGGCAAGCCTGTTGATTCAACACCGGCACCTACAAAGGAACCTACAAAGGCACCTGCAAGTCCTTCACCGACAGCAAGTGCAAGTCCTACAGCTTCACCGACATCTGCACCTACATCGACACCAACTGCTTCACCTACAGTTACACCAACTGTTACCCCAACAGCAACACCAACAGTTACACCTACAGTGCAGCCTTCACCGACTGTAAAGCCGACAGAATCTGCTTCTCCAAAGCCAACAGAATCACCAAAGCCGACAGAAAGCCCTAAGCCGACTGAAGAGCCGAATGCAGAGAAGACTCCTGACAAGCCGAAAGAATCACCGACACCTGGTGTAACAAGACCAACTAAAAATCCTGATTCAGAAGAAGCAGTGATCTACGGTGACGTAAACGGCGATGGAAAGGTCGATATCACAGACCTTTCAGTAATGGCGCTTAACCTCGTTGACAAGAAGGCTTTTGATGCTGACCAGACAAAGAGAGGCGACGTTGACGGAGACGGAAAGGTAACACTTCAGGATCTCGCAACGATCAGACAGTTTGTTTCAAAGAAGATTGACAAACTCGGTCCTCAGTAATGATATTTAATTCTTTTCATACATAAAACGAAGACCCGGAGCGTAAAAACTTCGGGTCTTTGTCTAAAATTTCATTGAAACGCTGATCTGTTCATAAATCAGCGCGGGGCTCCGGGGCTAATCCCCGCAAATCTCACATCCGGAAAAGCCGGATTTCCGATTTAATCAGTGTTTCCCTTGACAGTGTATTTGGTAATACGATATAATAAAATCAGTTGGTTTTTATAAGAAAATACGGGTATGACCCGTGCTTAAATTGAATTGCGGAGGTAATCAAGATGAGTTTATTTAAGAAAACTACTGCTGTACTTTGTCTTGCAGCTGTTGCAGGCACCTGCTTTGCCGGTTATTCGCCTGCATCTGTAAATGAAAATGACACAGCTTTTGCAGCAGTTGATGACAGCGGTGATGACTGGCTCCATACAAAAGGCAGCCGTATTTACGACATGAACGGAAATGAAGTATGGCTCACAGGTGCAAACTGGTTCGGCCTTAACTGTTCGGAAAACGCACCTCACGGTCTTTATGCGAGAGACGTTGATGACATGCTTCAGAGTATTGCAGATCACGGTATCAACATCATCCGTTTCCCTATCTCAACTGAGCTCCTGCTCTCATGGATGGA
>CADAPI010000230.1 GCA_902789705.1 uncultured Ruminococcus sp. | reverse complement strand
CATTTTCTGTACGTTTTACATCAACGTTTTTACTGACGTTTCCATGATTCATTTTTTCGATTTTGTCGAGTACTTTCAGTATTTCATTTCCGGCTTTCTGATAATCCTTTTCAGAAATGCTGACACCCTGGTAAAAATACTTCAGTCCTCCGGAATCTGAGACGACAATAGGATTTTCCTTACGTCCTGCATTCTGAGGAGCATCTTCCGATAACGCAACCTGGATCGAAGCCGGCTTATGATTTTTTTCAATAATTAATTTATATTCTGCAAAGCCTGCTATAGCTACAAGTAATACAACTGCAATAATTACAGGTTTCTTCTTCATACGATCTCTCCTCGTAAAATTATAATTTTCCGATTAAACGGATCAGTCGTGTACTGATCGCTGTTATTTAACTTTTACGTACATATTATAGCATATTACTCAGAAAAAATCTATATTCGCTGACGGATATTGTATAAAACTATGCTTTTAAATCAGATAAAAGCCATAAAATTCCTGAGAAAAACAAGTGAAAATTGTACGTAAAGAGATATAGAACAATTATTTGTCTGCTTTTTAATGCTTCATTTCCGGTGATTTAAACTAAAATATGATGATAATTTCTACAATATCGGGCAATGTACATTAATAAACATTTGCGAAAAACGTGATGCATAATTCCGTAAAATTGTGCTGGATTTTCCCTTGCTTTTATGATAGAATAGTAACATACAGTTTATCCGGCAATTATATTATTAAGGAGTTTAATGACAATGAGCAATTCAATGATAGAAATAACACGAAAGATGAAGGCCGACAGCTATAAAATGGCTGCACTCGATATTGAAACAAGAAACAAAGTTCTTTTAAATGTAAAGGACGCTCTGGTTAAAGCGAAGGACGAGATCTTTGCGGCAAATAAACTTGATCTTGAAAATGCTGAAAAGAACGGAATAGCACCTTCAGTAAAGAAAAGACTTAAGTTTGATGAACACAAGCTTAATGACGTATGCAGCGGTATCGAACAGCTTGCAGGACTCGCCGATCCTATCAATAAGGTAATGCTTGCACGTGAACTTGACGAAGAACTTGTTCTTAAGAGAATTTCCTGTCCGATCGGTGTAATCGGGATCATATTTGAAGCAAGACCTGACGCACTTGTTCAGATATCATCACTCTGTATCAAGAGCGGTAACTGTGCAGTTCTTAAAGGCGGCAAGGAAACAGTAAATACAAACAAGGTTCTTTTTGATATTATCTATAAAACAGCAGTCTCAAGCGGAGCTCCGGAAGGATGCATGTATCAGGTGGAAGGCCACAGCGAAGTTGACGAACTTCTTGCTTGTAACAAGTCCGTTGATCTTATCATTCCAAGGGGATCCAACCAGTTCGTTCAGTACATCATGAACAATACAAAGATACCGGTAATGGGACACGCTGACGGTATCTGTCATACATACATCGACAAAGACGCTGATATCGAAAAGGCATGCCGTGTTACAGTCGATGCCAAGATCCAGTACACAGCCGCATGCAATGCTACTGAAACACTTCTTGTTGACAGAGCCTTCGGTACTGAAAACTTAAAGAAGGTGGCAGATGCTCTCCGTGAAAACGGTGTTAAAGTTCGCGGCAGCAGGGAAGTATCTGATATCATCGGCTGTGAGTCAATGAATGACGATGAGTTTGCCACTGAATACCTTGATCTCGTTATTTCAGTCAAGCTTGTTGACGGCGTTGATGAAGCAATCGAACACATCAATAATTTCGGTTCTCATCATACAGACTGCATTATTACTGAAAACCGTGAAACAGCGGAAAAGTTCATGAACCTTGTAGACTCAGCAGGAACATATCTTAACTGCTCAACAAGATTTGCTGACGGTTTCCGTTACGGTTTCGGTGCGGAAGTCGGTATCAGCACTAGCAAGATCCACGCAAGAGGACCGGTAGGACTTGAAGGACTTACTACCTACAAGTACAAGCTCTACGGTAACGGTCAGATTGTTGCTGACTATGCTGAGGGAAGAAAGCAGTTCCATCATAAAGATCTTTAAGAATACTGCGGTTATTCTAAGGAAACACTGATTAAATATGAATAAACTGTAAATTATCCAAATTCTCTTGACAAAGCAATTTCTGTATAGTATAATAATAAAGCTGTCTGAAACGACAGCTTTCACTACGAGGCGTAACTCAGTTTGGTAGAGTGCTTGGTTTGGGACCAAGATGCCGCAGGTTCGAGTCCTGTCGCCTCGATGTGCTGGTGTAGCTCAGTTGGTAGAGCAGCTGATTTGTAATCAGCAGGTCAGGGGTTCAAGTCCGTTCACCAGCTCTTATGGAAGAGTTCCCGAGTGGCCAAAGGGGGCAGACTGTAAATCTGTTGCTTTCAGCTTCGGTGGTTCGAATCCACCCTCTTCCACTTTTTAAAGACTGCAAACTTGTTTTGCAGTCTTTATTTTTTGCAGAATAAAACGGTTATCAGCGTGGATCAGCATGCCGGTAACCGTTTGTTTTATAAAAAATCCGGTCACTCTGTATTAAACAGAAATGACCGGATTTATCTTTATTTATTAAGGAAACGCTGATTTATTCATAAATCAGCGTGGGGCTCCGGGGCGAAGCCCCGCATATCCCACCTCTGGAAAACCGGCGAAGCCGGATTTCCGATTTAATCAGTGTTTTCCTAAAAAATGATCGGAAGAACAAACTTGCAGAACATATCGATGCCAAGCACTGTAAGTATAATTATCGCTGCTGTTTTAGCCTGCTTGTCGGAGAGTTTTGCTGCAAGTTTGTCGAGGAACGGCTGGATAACATACAGGAATACTACACCGCCGATACCGAATCTGATGCTCGGACTGAGTGCGATACGGCCTTCAAAGTTGATTGCGTAATCCTTGTACGTCTGCCACGGCCATGAACCCATTGTCCATTCACAGAGGTAACTTGTAAGCAGTTCAAGTGCTGTCGCCGTTACCATGGTAAGAAGAAATATTACAGGAATCATGCATAACTTTTTAACAATCGGCTTGTCTTTTATAAGTCTGTACCACAGAACAATGAATGTCAGCGCTCCGAAACCGTAGACTGGAAGCCATGGTCCGTAAAGAACTCCGCGGTTGCTGAATCCCCATTTGTAAATGAAAGTTTCAAGTGAAACTTCGTAGATCCAGCCTATGCATGCGTAAATTATAAAAAATATCGTGTATTCAGAAAGTTTTCTTGTTTTCATAAATATCAGCACCTTTCAGGTCATTACTTTTATTATTTCCGAAAATACAACATTCATATTTTCGGTCTGTTCTCTTTTTCTGTATTTATTATAATTCATTTTTCAGGAAAAATACAGATGCCATATGTAATTTTGAGTAGTATGAATGTAACTGATATGAGTGACATATGTAACAGTATAACAGAAAAACATCCGGTTATAAATCAGAAACCGGATGTTTTTTAGGGAAACGCTGATTTAAGATTTCTATTTTACAGTAATTACTGCACTTACTGTTCTGTTTTTTGAAGGAAGCAGTGCCTGACTGCTCATATTGATAACAGGAACGCCGTTTGCGTCAAAGTGAACGCGTTTTATCCTTGCGTGGCGGCATGGATCGTAGAGTGGATTGCTGTTATACGTGTCACACTTTTTATCGGCGTGTTCGGCAGGACGAGCGTGATAAACGATCAGTACGTCACCGTTTTCGTCAGTTACAAAGCAGTTGTGACCTGGACCGGACGGACCGTTCAGATCAGATGTGGAAAGTACAGGTGACGAAAGCTTTTTCCAGTTCGAAAGATCCATCAGGTTCGAATTGATGTCGGCTTCAAGACGTCCGACACAGTATTCAGATCCTGTTCCTGATGCGGAGAAGAAGACATAGACCTTTGAATCTGTTTTGATCACTGCCGGACCTTCATTTACTTTTTCATTGACGAGTTCCCAGCTGTATTCA
>CADAPI010000229.1 GCA_902789705.1 uncultured Ruminococcus sp. | reverse complement strand
GCCTTTTCAGCGTTAAGCGGTGACTGGGCAGGGAGTGAACCAGTATGTACAGGGAATGATCCTGTGTTGTGTACAGGAATTGAACCTGTCTGTCCCTTTACGGCAGCTTCCATCGAAGCAGCAGTTTCTGTAAGAATGTCACGTGCAGCTTCCATGATAGTTGACTTTGTCGGTTCTTCAGAGTAGCTCTCTTCTTCGTCATCTTCATCATCTGACTGCGGAAGAGATGATATCATCTCAAGATGAGACTTGTATACATCGAAAAGGTTTTTCTTGAATGCAGAAACCTGCTTCTGAAGGTAGGCAAGGTTCTTCTGCTCTCTCTTGAGCTCGTCCTTTACCTCGTCGATAGCCTTCTTGGTGTCAGTTGTAGCTTCGCTTACCATTCTGTCGCTTTCGACCTTGGCATTTCTGATGATCTCTTCAGCCTTGTCTCCGGCTTCCTGAACTACACGATGTCCTTCCTTCTGGGCAATGAGGAGCGCATCCTTAACAGCTTCCTCATCCTTTCTGTATTCTCTTACCTTGTCTGCAAGCACCTGAAGCTTTGCATTGATATCTTCGTTGTCTCTCATGAGCTGAGCATAGTCAGCTGCTATTTCTGAGAGGAATGTATCTACGTCCTCCTGCTTGTAGCCGAAGGCTGCTTTTTCAAATCTCTGGCTGTTTATGTCTTTGGCTTTAATCACGTTAATTCACCTCTTGATAAAATATCACTGATATACCGATCAGATCATACCTGTGTTTTCAAGTTCCCCTACAAGTTCTTCACCCTGGAAGCCTACGTTGTAAGGAGTGATTATATAAGTGAGGTTTGCTACAGGCTTGAGGCTTCCGCCGTTAGCGTAAGCAACACCTACAAGAAAGTCTATGATTCTTCTCTTGTTTTCAGAAGAAGCTGTTTCAAGATTAAGAACAACTGTCTTCTTGGCAATAAGATGGTCAGCGATAGCCTTTGCGTCTGTAAATACTTCCGGCTTTACAAGAACAACCTGAAGCTGTGCAGTCGCCTGAATATTTACTACCTTGTTTCTCTTCTCGTCCGGAGTTTCGATGCTGTCAGGTACCGGTGGCTGATATGCCGGTGCCTCAGGCTTTGCCTGTTCAGGCTGATAAACCTCATCACCGTCTTCGGGCGGTAAAAAATAATTTTTGAGAGTCTCAATAAAGTTCATTTTTTTATATCCTTTCCTCGCACTCAAATAATAAGATTAGGGAAACACCGATTAAATCGTAAATACGGCTTCGCCGTATTTACGGATGGGGCGACTTCAGGGCTTCGCCCTGTACCCCACGCTGATTTATGAATAAATCAGCGTTTCCTTAGTATGCCTTCTCTATCACCGTGTGCGAAAAATGATAAAGAGCAGTCTATATAAATATAATGCTATCTGTATATTCTTGCACCGAACAGGGCACTTCCTATACGGAGGATATTTGAACCGTATTTAACGGCGAGTTCATAGTCTCCGGACATACCCATCGACAAAAAACTCATATTAATATTATCTATTCTTTTTTCTGAAATGTCAATATATAATTCCTGCATTCTTCCGAGAAATTTTTCCGGATCATGCGGCGGCGGTATGGTCATGAGACCCTGTACCTTTATGTTCGGAAGTTCCGCCATGGCGTATATGAGTTCGGAAAGCTCCTCAGGACTTACTCCGCCCTTGGATTCCTCACCGCCTATATTCACTTCAACAAGTACGTCCTGTATCTTGCCGATGCGTCCGGCATGTCTGTTTATCTCGGAAGCCAGTTTAAGACTGTCCACCGACTGTATCATGTCAACGGAATCGATAATATACTTGACCTTGTTGGTCTGAAGTCCTCCGATGAAATGTACAGCCGCAGGAAGATAGGCATCCTTTTTTGAAAGATATTCCTGCACCCTGTTTTCGCCCAGAAGACTTATGCCGCATGACGAAATGGCGTGATTTACAATATCTGCATCCACGGTTTTGGTAACTGCCATGACCTGAATGCTGTCGCCGGAACGGCCGTAGCGTTCCTTCGCCTCATTAACATTGTTTATAATTCGTCTGTAGTTCTCGTCAACATAATCAAACTGTGTTTTCATTCCAAATCGCCTCCCACTGAAACACCTGAAACAATAGTGTCATCGTAAAGCTGAACGTATTTGCTCTCCGGTCTGACACGTGAAACGATGTAATCTTCATCCTGGAAGATCTCATCGATCAGTTTGAATGTGACCTTTTCACCCTGTTTTATATAAACACCGCGGACACCTGTTTTGACCATTTCTATTGCATCGGTCTCCGGATTACGTTTTTCGATCTCCATTTCCTTTACAATGATGGCCTCACGCGGGATGCGTATTCCCTTGTATTCCTCATCCTGTATTTCAATGGTCTCGACACGATGCTGAACAAAATCATATGACATGTCCGTGCAGTTTATGATTATAATTTTTTCATTCTGATTGTCAGTTTCAGCAGGACGGATCTTTTCAATGACCGCATCTATGGTATTGCCGCTTGAAGGAAAATAAAGCTTTATTTTTTTCCCGTCCTTGAAATAATCACGCGGATCCTCAATTACACCTGCGATCTTCCAGGTGTAACCGTTAATGATCTTTCCTATGCCGGAATCTTTCTTTGCGCCGTTGATGTCTGTAACGCTTTTTATTTCGCTTGCGGTAAGTGTTTCTGCCTTGCTGAAATTAAGTATGTTTTCATATCCGTCAGTGTAGCTGACAAAATACGCCGAATTCGGAACAGGGATAGCGTCAATAGGATCGACCTGCTGACTTTCAAGATTATGTCTTTCAGTCTTGAGACTCGCTATCTTGTCGGAAAAATTAAGTATCTCCTGTGTAACGTACTGCATAGTACTGAGGTAGATAACAAGTTCTTCCTTTTCACTCCTGAGTTTTTCAAGGTCGCCTGCTTCCTTGTATGCGATTATGTTCTTATAGGCATTTTCGATAAGTCCCGCCAGATAGGCCGGCTGGTCAACTTCCTGTGTACCAGGGTTCTGTATCTTGTTCAGAACTGCTATCTCAGCATCGATCTCTGCTATCTTTTCATTGATGCGGATCTGTTTTTCATCGTTGTAAACATATGCAGCGATCTCACCTGCACTCAGGCGGCCGCCGTCATCGACAGCGTAGCTGATAACGCCTTTCCCTTTGTACTCTATTGGCTGTTCATCCCGGATGTAGACTCCCTTGAATGAAACTGCGTTTGACGCAGACACAGCCACAGCCGTTTCCGTAACATAATCATTTTTAAAAATATGAACCACAACGTTTATGACAGTAAGCATCAGGAACAACACAAGAATCGCAAGCAGAAGCTTAGCTGTACGTGTATTCATTATTCAGCCTTTTCAGCAGATGTATTGTCAAGGATCGAGATGTGTCTTGAAGGGATAATTGTGGAAATTGCATGCTTGTAGACCATGCTCTGCTTTCCGTCCTGATCAAGAATTACAATGTAGCTGTCAAAGCCCTTTACCATACCCTTGAACTGGAAACCGTTTGTAAGGTAAATTGTAATGGAGATCTTTTCTTTTCTCGCCTGATTAAGAAATACATCCTGCAAATTCAACTGTTTGTTCATATTAAACTCCTTTTCTGCAGATAAAAAAATTAAAACAAATAAACATGCGCCGCAGATTCTGCACTAAATGCGGCTTAAAAATCAGTTTTTTTATTCTTTCTGTTTTTTGTTTTTGCCTACATAGATATTATTATATCACAAAAAATCCTTCTTGGCTATAATATTTTCACATTTTTTTATAAAAAAATTTATGTCAGAATCTTTACTGCCTTCCATCCAGCATATATACGGCTCTTTTTTAAACCAGGTAAGCTGCTTTTTTGCGTACCTTCTGGTCTCCTGCTTCACCTTGTCAAGACACTCTTCAAGCGAGGCTCTGTTTTCAAAATAAGGTGCCAGTTCCTTGCAGCCGAT
>CADAPI010000228.1 GCA_902789705.1 uncultured Ruminococcus sp. | reverse complement strand
GATGAGTTTAAACCTGAGATAAATGATACTGATGGATATACGGAACTCGTTTCCGGTGAAACAAAGGCCGTTATAAAAAAAGGTCCGGTATGGGATATAAGCTTTGGGTTCCGCGGTGTGAAGCTTACGCATAACGGAACTAAATCGACCTCATACATCACAGAAGATGAACACAGCACTGAACTTCGTGCGGCCTCATACCGTAACAACAGGCCGTGGGACAGCGCATACAAAGGCAGCACCTTCCTCCGTGAACAGCTTTCGCTTGACGTGGGTGAAAACATTTACGGATTCGGAGAAAAATTCACACCTTTTGTAAAGAACGGCCAGACCGTCGAGATCTGGAACTCAGACGGCGGTACAAGTTCTGACCAGTCATACAAAAGTGTTCCGTTCTGCATTTCATCAAAGGGATACGGTGTTTTCGTAAACTCCGCAGACAAAGTCTCTTTTGAAGTCGGTTCAGACACCGTTTCAAAACTGTCGTTCACTGTTCCCGGAGAGAAGCTTGAATACTTTATCATCAGCGGAGAAACTCCACGTGATGTTATCAGCACTTATACGGCCCTTACAGGACGCCCTGCCCTTCCGCCTGCAGAAACCTTCGGATTGTGGCTTACGACTTCATTCACTACAGACTACAGTGAAGAAACAGTGCTTTCATTCATCGATAAAATGAAAGAATACGACATTCCTCTTGAAGTATTCCACTTTGACTGCTTCTGGATGAGAGAATATGAATGGACGAATTTTGAATGGAATACCGACTGCTTCCCTGATCCTGAAGGAATGCTTAAAAAGATCAAGGACCGCGGGCTTTCAGTCTGCGTCTGGATAAATCCGTATATCGCACAGGAATCAGTATTGTTTGATGAAGGCATGAAAAAAGGATTCTTTTTAAAGAATCCTGACGGTTCAGTTTTTCAGACAGATATGTGGCAGCCGGGAATGGCTATAGTCGATTTCACAAACCATGAAGCATGTGAATGGTTTAAAGCCAAGATCAGATCACTGTGCAAAACCGGTGTGGATTTTATAAAAACCGATTTTGGCGAAAGAATTCCGGTGAACGTTAAATACTCAGACGCATCTGATCCTGAAAAAATGCACAACCTCTATTCCCTGCTTTATAACCGCGCTGTTTTCGAAGCACTTGAAGAGTGTCACGGAAGAAACAAAGCGTGTCTTTTCGCACGAAGTGCCACTGCAGGCGGTCAGAGATTTCCAGTTCACTGGGGCGGCGACTGCACCGCAGAATATGTTTCAATGGCCGAAACACTCCGCGGCGGTCTTTCACTATGTTTAAGCGGATTCGGATTTTTCAGTCACGACATAAGCGGATTTGAAGACACCGCCACTCCCGACCTTTACAAGCGCTGGTGCGCTTTCGGACTTCTTTCGACTCATAGCAGACTTCACGGCAATTCATCCTACCGCGTACCGTGGCTCTTTGACGATGAATCTGTCGATGTTCTGCGTTTCTTTACAAAACTCAAAGGCAGACTTATGCCTTATCTTTACTCCGAAGCAGTTAATACACACGAGACCGGAATCCCGATGATGCGTGCCATGTTTCTGATGTATCCCGATGATCCGGTCTGCCTTAATCTCGACAGACAGTACATGCTCGGCTCTTACCTGCTCTGCGCTCCTGTATTCAGCGAAGACGGCACAACACAGTTCTGGCTGCCTGAAGGAAACTGGACTGACATAATAACAGGAAAAACCGAATCCGGCAGAAAATTCATCACACGCACCTGTTCCTATATGGAAATGCCTGTTTACGCAAAGGAAAATTCTCTTATTGCATTCGGTGATTTCAAAGATAATTTCTCGTACGATTATTCGGCTAACGCTAAAATAGTCTGGTACTCCCCTGTTGACGATGTACCGGCACATACTCGTATCTGTGATACTGAAGGCAGAACCGTTACGGAACTTACGGCAGTAAAACATAGCGATACCATAAAAATCAGCTATAAACTTACCGCTCCGAAAACTTTCTCACTGACTGTTCACGGCACTGATATCGTAATAAAACTTGGCGAAACAGATCTTACAGGAAATACAGAAGTTAAGATATAAAAAAAATCCGTATCTTCATACACGAGGATACGGATTTTTTTATCATCTTACAGCTTCTGCCCAGCATTTCTGCATTTC
This sequence comes from uncultured Ruminococcus sp., assembly GCA_902789705.1. Lineage (GTDB taxonomy): Bacteria > Bacillota > Clostridia > Oscillospirales > Ruminococcaceae > HUN007. Next base: position 1,792 of record CADAPI010000228.1, on the reverse strand, counting down.
ATCTCTGACAGTTTTAAGCTGATCTCTTACAGTATCATTTTTCACATCAAGGTTCATGAGCACGTCAAGATATCCCTGCTTAGCTACTATATTTCTTGATACTTTATATTCCAGTTCAAACGCCATGCAGCAGTGACTTACAAGACTTTCGAATTCTGTTTCGGTTATACCTCTCGGTACACAGCGGCGTTCCTTTACAAGCTCCATTATCTTGTCAGATGCAGGCTCACCGTCATTTATGATACGCTCATTTCTTCCGTCATACGGAGGTTCGGTAAGCACACGGAAAATATCTGCTTTATCGGCATCTCTGAGAATTCTCGTATACATTAGTGTTTCCTCATCAAGTCCGTCCGGTACCGCCAGCTTATTGTGCAGACGGATAACAGTCTCGAGCAGTTTCTTCTTATCTTCATTTAAAAAGATATTTTCATCACTTGAGACATCTGAAAACAAAGCTTTCTCAAACTCTGCGAAAAGACCGTCCTTAAACAGTATATCCGCACTGAGTTCCGCATGATCGATGGATACCGCATCGTAAAATGTGCCGTACCTTTTCACCTGTTCAAATCTTCCGATGTCATGCAGAAGCCCCGACAACCACGCAAAATCGCGGTCTGCGCCAATACCTTCTGCTATCCGGTCAGCTATCTCAGCCACCCTGAATGTATGGTCTATCTTAAGCTTTATTTTTACATCAGATGAATCATAGTTATCAGTATAACTCCTGAAAACCTGTTCTGCCTTTGTTCTGTTCATAATGGATCTGTATTCTCCTTTGCTTTTTTCACTCAAAATTATTATAATTCATTTTTCGAAGAAAAATGCTCATTTTAATCAAGCAATCCGTTCAGCACAGAAACAATACGTTCTGCATTTCCGGAAGAAAGATAATAATTGTTTATCTCCTTCTTGGTATATTCCCGATAGGTACCCTGAGTTGATTTTTCAAGCAGATCTGTAAAAAACTTTTCCCAGCTGAAGAATTCTTCACTGAAAATGTATTCAGACGGGTTTGCGATTACATCACTGATATGTTTATCTGCTAATATTCCGGAAGCGAGTATCATCCACTCAAATGATTCCGGCAGACAAAGCATTATGTTTCCTGAAGTTCTTTCGATCAGAGTTACTACATCATTTGCATACGGTCCAAATGCTGCGCCGTCAGCGATAATAAGCACCTTTTCAGTTCTGTGTTTTTCAAGCCATTTTATAATATTCGAATTTCCTTTGGAAGAAACGCACTTTGTCTTTTTATTCTGAACAACCACCTGAAAGAACTGTAATCCTGACTTGGCATCCTCAACTACAAGAAACTCCGGAACAAAGTCAGCGTGTTTGTTATACACTAACTGATTATCAGAAATATATCTTTTTTCAAATCTGCAGTATTTACCGCTTCTTTTTATTTCATAAACCGCTTCAACACTGTACGGAAGTTCTTTAAGTTTTTCTCTGTTGAATATAACATAGTAATTATCAGTTTTACGTATTTCACGGGCAAATTCTTTACCTGAAATAAAATCAGCCCCTTCATCGATAAAAACTATACTGTCTTTTATTCTCCTTAAACGGATTTTCCAGTCCGGATCATCAAGAACAACACATTTTTTGTCACACGATAAACTGATACCGCTGTGTTCACCATCACGCATATGTTCATAGATAAGCTCATACAGTGTAGTCTTTCCTGTTGCACTGTTTCCAACTACTACAGTAATATTTCTTTCTAGTACAAACTTAAAGCTGATATCTCGATTGGAAACTAAAATTTCATGTTTACCATTCA
>CADAPI010000227.1 GCA_902789705.1 uncultured Ruminococcus sp. | reverse complement strand
TGTACCTATCTTGATGAGGACGGAAAGGCTATCGCTTTCTGCTATCAGGTAGGTGACGGTGACATTGACCATCAGTACTGGAACGCGCCGGAAGTTGACGAAATGCCGCGTATGGGATGGTTCGCAACAGATGAACTGGTTTCCACAGACGTTCTGTCAATTACCTCTGCTTCACTTACAATGGCATATCTGGTATTCAAGGACTCTGATCCTGAGTATGCCGAGAAGTGCCTCAAGTACTCGCTTGCGCTCTTTGAATTCGCTGAACGCGCCGACGAAAAGGCCGTAAACAAGGAAGGCGGCAAGGGATACTACACATCAACAAAGTGGGAGGATGACTACTGCTACGCAGCTATCAGCCTTTACCACGCAACAAAAGATGAAAAATATCTTGACATAGTTTTAAGTCTTGTTGACTACTATGCTCCTTCATGCTGGACTTACTGCTGGAACGACACATGGGCAGCAGTTCTTACAATGCTTGCCCAGGCTGACGACCTTTACGGAAAGAAGGTAACAAACAGCGTAGGGCTTGAAAGCACTGAATGGGTTGAAAAATACAAGAAACTCCAGAACAAGACCGCATACGAAGAAGTCGACTGGTGGAGCCAGATAGCAAAGCTCATCGACAACTGGATGACAGGAAACACTCCGAAGGTAAGCCCGGCAGGCTATTCATTCCTCAGTCAGTGGGGTTCTGCACGTTACAATACAGCAACCCAGTTCCTTGCTCTTGTTTATGATAAATATCACGGTGACAAGACTTCAAAGTACGGTGAATGGGCAAAGTCACAGATGGACTACCTGCTCGGCGAGAATCCGCTTAACCGCTGCTACATTGTCGGATACAACGAAACATCGGCACGTTTCCCGCACCACAGAGCATCTTCAGGACTTTCAAAGTGTGAGGATACCGATGAACAGCGCTTTGTACTCTACGGTGCGCTGGTAGGCGGACCTGACCTGGATGACAATCATATCGACGTTACTGCCGACTACATCTACAACGAAGTTACTATCGACTACAACGCAGCTTTCGTAGGTGCCTGTGCAGGTCTTTACCACTATTTCGGTGATGATTCCATGAAGGTGACTTTCCGCCTCCGCCGGAGGAAAAGAGCGACGAACCGTCCGATCCTTCGGAAATAACACCTACAAGCAAGTACTGGTGCGATGCGTTCGTAGTTGACGTTGTTCAGGACGACGGCCCGAAGGCAAGTGAGGTCACACTCTACGTGCGTTCAACAGCTGCCAAGCCTTCAAAGTCCATTTCAGTAAGATACTATTTCGACATCACAGGAATGTCATCCATCGGCGAAAAGGAACTTACCTTAAGAAAGCTCTATGACCAGGCTGAGATAGAAGCTGACCATCCGGCGACACTTTCGAAACCGATACAGTACAAGGATAACATCTACTACATTGAAGTAGCATGGGATGACTATGCTATTGCAAACTCAAACAAGAAATATCAGTTCGTTCTCGGAACATACGCATGGGGCAACTCATGGGATCCGACAGATGACTGGAGCCACCAGGATCTTAAGGAAGTAGACGATCCGTTCAAGGGAACAGTTGAAAAGTGCGAATACATCTGTGTTTACGATGACGGCGTTCTGGTCGACTCCAAAGGCAACAGCGTCACCGACAACAACTCCGAAAACAAGTGAAACTCCGAAGTCGAGCCCTTCACCTGATGCTACACCTGGAACATTCCCGCCTGCAGATCTCAAGGGCGATGTTGACATAAACGGAACAGTCGATATAACAGACCTTACAGTACTCGCATTAAGCCTCGTTGACAAGACCGAACTTAAGGGCAATTCCAAAACTAATGCCGACGTCGACGGAGACGGCAAAGTAACCCTCACCGACCTCGCAACCCTCAGACAGTATCTTTCAAAGAAGATAACTAAACTTGGATAACATTGATTATGAGATTCCTGCCCTCCCGGAGGCGCGATGATTTACTCAGTCGGAGGAGCGATGCTTGTCTCCGCTTTCATCAAACGGGGTGGAGGGGCGAAGCCCCTCCGAACTCTCCCCCTCCCTGGGGAGGGGGCAGGGGGTGGGGATCCCTCGTCATATTAATCTTATTATGCGATTGGTATATGAAAAAAATACTGTTTTCTATCACTTGTACATAAAACAAGGCCCAAAATAAGCAGTATTATTCATTTACTTTCACGCAGAATCATGTTAAAATTTAATGTAGGGTATAATGCGGCCGTTTGGCGGCTGTACGAAAACGATATATTGTTTTGAAAGGAACAGAAAATGGAACAGAAAAAATTATTCTCAAAGACAACAGCAGTTTCTGTAAGTGCACTTCTTCTTGCTTCAAATCTGAGTGCATCAGTGGCTCTTGCTGCCGATGCTGCAAAGACTGAAGAAAAGGCTGCACCTATCAGTGAGGTAGTAAACTATTCAGACTGTGAATACGACTACGCACGTGCACTCCAGTACTCAATGTACTTCTACGATGCAAACATGTGCGGTACTGAAGTAGAAGAACACAACCGTCTCCCGTGGCGCGGCAACTGTCATACATATGACGCCAAGGTACCGCTTCAGCCTATCGACGACAAGGGCAACGGTGTAAACCTTTCTGCTGCTCAGATAGAAAAATTAAAGCCGTATCTTGATCCGGACGGTGACGGATGCGTTGACGTAGCCGGCGGTTTCCACGATGCCGGTGACCACGTTGAATTCGGTATGCCTGAAAACTACTCAGCTGCAACACTCGGCTGGGGCTACTACGAATTCCGTGATGCATACAAGAAGACAGGTCAGGACGACCACATTGAAGAACTTATCCGTTACTTCAATGACTACCTTATGAAGTGTACTTTCCTTGATGAAGACGGCAAGGTAGTAGCTCACTGCTATCAGGTAGGTGACGGTGACATCGACCACGCTTACTGGGAATCACCTGAAGTTGACTCAATGCCAAGACCTGCATTCTTCCTTACAGCTGACAAGCCACAGACAGACTACGTTGTATCTGCTGCAGCTTCTCTTGCTATCAACTACTTAAACTTCAAGGATACAGATCCTGACTATGCAAAGAAGTCACTTGATTACGCAAAGGCTCTCTGGGATTTTGCGACATCACACGAACTTGAAGTATCAGACAACGGTGACGGTCCGAAGCAGTACTACAGCTCAAACAAGTGGGAAGACGACTTCTGCTGGTGCGCATCATGGCTCTATGAATGTACAGGAGATGCTTCATATCTTGAAACAGCTGCTCCTTACTTTGACTACTATGCACCGTCAGGCTGGGCATACTGCTGGAACGACGTATGGAGCGGCGCCGGCCTCCGCTGGGCAGTTATCAACCAGGAACACCCTGAGCTTGATCTCGTAAATGTAGTAAGAAAGGCTCTCGGCAAGAACGAATACGTATTTGATGACTTCTGGGATGAAGTTACAAAGTGCATGAAGATATACAAGGGTCTCGAAACACCTGGCGGCTACGCATTCCTTCAGGTATGGGGCTCAGCACGTTACAACACAGCAATGCAGCTCATCGCAATGCTCATCGACAAGTATCACAACGACGGCAAGCCGGGTGAAAACAGCGAATGGGCTGAAGGCCAGATGCACTACATCATGGGTGACAACCCGCTTAAGAGATGCTACATTGTCGGCTACAACGACAACTCAGTAAAATATCCTCACCACAGAGCAGCTTCAGGACTTCTCGAAGCTGAAGATCCGCGTGAACACAGACACATCCTCTGGGGTGCTCTTGCCGGCGGTCCTGACGGAAGCGACAAGCACACAGACGTAACATCTGACTGGGTAGGAAACGAAGTTACTATTGACTACAACGCAGCATTCGTAGGTGCGTGTGCTGGTCTTTACACATATTTCGGTACAGATGACATGCACGTTACACCTGACTTCCCGCCGGAAGATGAAAAGAGAGGCGGAGCAGACGGTGATGATCCTGCAGCAAACGGTTACTGGATTGAAGCCTGCGGTATCGATGACATCAACGCTGACGGCGCAGGTGTTACAAAGGTATCATTCAAGGTAATGACAGGTTCAAACAAGCCTTCTGACAAGATCTCAGTACGTTACTACTTCAATGTAAAGGAAGTAGCAGGCGGTATCGAAGCAGTTAATACAGCAAAGGAACTCTACGACCAGTCTTCAGCTGAAGTTGAAACAGCTGACGGTATTCTTACAGGTCCGTTCAAGTATGACAAGGTACCTGATACATACTATGTAGATATTGCATGGGACGGATACAACATTGCTAACTCAGGCAAGAAGTATCAGTTCATAGTTGGTCTCTACTACGGCGACAAGTGGGATCCGAAGAACGACTGGAGCTACGAGGAACTCAAGATCTTCAAGGAAGATGACGCATTCTTCGGCAACGGAAACGAAGTAAGAAATGACCGTATCTGCGTTTACGATGACGGCGTTCTCGTAGGCGGTACAGAACCGGACGGCACAGTTGCTGAGATCCCTTCGGCAGAACCGTCACCAAAGCCGACAAAGAAGACATCACCTTCACCGAAGCCTACAGCAACAGCAACGGCAAAGACAACTGCCACACCAACAGTCAAGCCAACTGCTACTGCAACAGCCAAGGCAACTGAAACACCGGCTGCAACTCCGACAGCAAAGCCAACAGCTGATCCTGTAAAGTCTGCAGATCCGACAGCAAACAATGACGGTTATGGTGAAGCAACATTTGCTGTAACTCTCGGCGACGTAAATCTTGACGGCAAGATCGACGTAACAGACCTTTCAGTTCTTTCGCTCAGCCTCGTTGACAAGAAGGAACTCAAAGGCGATGCAGCAAAGAACGCAGACGTTGACAAGGATGGCAAGGTTGCTCTTACAGACCTCGCTACTATCAGACAGTACATTTCAAAGAAGATCTTAAAGTTCTGATAACTGATATTATAGAAACACTGATTTATTCATAAATCAGCGTGGGGTCCGGGGCGAAGCCCCGCAAATCCCGCCTTCGGAAATCCGGCGAAGCCGGATTCCGGTTTAATCAGTATTTCCTTATATAACTGAAAACGGCGTTAAAGACGGATGTCCTTAACGCCGTTTCTTTGTGTTACCTGTGGCCATGAAAACAAAAAAGACATCAGCGCTGTTTGGGGGATGCACTGATGTCTTATTCTATAATGAAGATTTTAAGAAAATACTTCTATTATTCTTCTACAGTTGTTTCAGCTTCTGTTGTTTCTTCAGCAGCAGCTTCTGTTTCAGCAGCTTCAGCTTCTGTAACTTCTTCAGTTTCAGCAGCTTCTTCGCCTTCAGCAGCTGTTGTTTCTTCAGCTGTTTCAGCTTCTGTCTCAGCTTCTGTTTCAGCTTCTGTTACTTCTTCAGTAACTTCTTCTGTTTCAGCTTCTGTTGTTTCAGCAGCAGTTGTTACTGCAGAATCCTTATCAGAAACGTTTGTGTTTTCTGTTCCACATGATGTTACTGCAAAGCAAAGTGCAGCTACAAAACAAACTGTAAATAATACTTTTTTCACGAGAAAAAACCTCCAGTAAAATATATAGTGCGATTTATTTCCGAAGAAATAATTGCTTTCTAATCGAACGTTTCTTATTATATATCACTT
>CADAPI010000226.1 GCA_902789705.1 uncultured Ruminococcus sp. | reverse complement strand
TTCTGTTTCAGTTTAAAAATCTTTTCAAACATAAGGCTCTCGCTCCTTACTTTCCTTCGTCATATTCCGCGATGTAAGGGAGGTTTCTGTAGTATTCATCGCAGTCAAGGCCGTAGCCGATTACAAAATGATCAGGTATAGTGAAAAGCGACATGTCAGCTTCGAATTTCACCAGTCGTCTTGACGGCTTGTCAAGGAGAGTGATCACCTTCAGGGAAAGCGGATTTCTTTCCTTAAGTTTCTCCACTACATCATGGAGAGTACGGCCTGTATCTATGATGTCCTCAACGATTATAACATGGTATCTGCTTATATCCTGGGTTACGTCCATTGTTATGGATACTTCCCCTGTGGATACAGTGCCGGAATAATAACTCTTGGCACACATAAAGGCTACTTCACACGGAACGGCAGAAATCAGCCATAAACACAAAGGCACCGTTTAAAATACTTATAAGCAGAAGCGGCTTGTCCTTATACTCACGGCTCACCCATTCCCCTGCTTCAGCGATCTTCTGACGGATCTCCTCCTCAGTAAAGATCACTCTTTTTATCTTTCCGTTTATCTCGTCCGTATTTATCATGTCCCAACTCTCCATTCATTTTTTGAATATCTGTGCCAAACCTTCCGGTCACTGCACAGATTTATGAAAAAAATATACTTTTTCATAATATAATTGTATCATATTTACGTCTTTATTGCAAACACAGAGAACATAAAAAGATTTTTTATGGCTTTGATAACGCACGCATGTGTATGGTTATAGGTAAAATCTATATGTTGCTATGTGTAAACTGTATTGGACAAATAATAATTACAGAGTTATAATAAAGCCATGATAAGAATTACTTAAGACCTCACTATTGACAATTAATGCTCAATGGTGTATTATTAAAATATCAACTCCTACTTATCCTGTAGGAAAACAAGGTTTACTTCAATAATTGCTTATCATTACAGTAATTATTATTATTTTATATTTAACGGAGGGAATTATTATGGCAGACATCAAGCAGAGTTCACTCGAACTTATCGGAGGAACACCTATTCTCAAACTCAACAACTATACAAAGAAGGCTGGTATCAGCAATGCAACTATTCTTGCAAAGCTTGAATACCTCAATCCGGCTGGTTCAGTTAAGGACAGAATCGCACTCGCAATGATCGAAGATGCTGAAAAGAAAGGCATTCTCAAGCCGGGAGCAACAATTATCGAACCTACAAGCGGTAACACAGGTATCGGTCTTGCAGCTGTTGCAGCAGCAAAGGGTTACAAGGCTATCCTTACTCTTCCTGACACAATGAGCGTTGAAAGAAGAACACTTCTTGCAGCATACGGTGCAGACCTCGTTCTCACAGAAGGTGCCAAGGGCATGAAGGGTGCTATCGCAAAGGCTAACGAACTCAACAAGGAGATCGAAGGTTCTGTTATCCTCGGTCAGTTCGTAAACCCTGCAAATGCAGAAGCTCACAGAAAGACAACAGGTCCTGAGATCTGGGAACAGACAGACGGAAAGGTTGACATCTTCGTTGCCGGCGTTGGTACAGGCGGTACACTTACAGGTGTAGGTGAATTCCTCAAGTCAAAGAATCCTGACATAAAGATCGTAGCAGTTGAACCTGCATCTAGCCCGGTACTTTCAAAGGGCGAAGCTGGTCCTCACAAGATCCAGGGTATCGGCGCAGGTTTCGTTCCTGAAGTTCTCAACACAGATATCTACGACGAAGTTATTACAATCGAAAACGAAGACGCATTTGCTGAAGGCGCTGCATTCGGCGTAAGCGAAGGTATCCTCGTTGGTATTTCATCAGGTGCCGCTCTTAAGGCTGCATCTATCCTTGCTGAAAGACCTGAAAACAAGGGCAAAACAATCGTTGCACTTCTCCCTGACTCAGGTGACAGATATCTTTCAACACCACTTTTCAGCAAGTAATATTCTCAGGGAAACACTGATTTAACCGCAAATCCGGCTTCGTCGGATTTGCTTGATGAGAGAAAACGGGGCTTCGCCCCGTACCCCTCGCTGATTTAAGAATAAATCAGCATTTACTTTAGTCCCTTATTTACTGACATTAAAACTCTCTTTCAAAACGGTCATGTCTTCGAGGCATGGCCGTTTTACTTTCCCCTAAAAATAAAACCGGCTGAAAAAGCCGGTTTATTTATATTTATTCACTTGTTTCTTCTTTAGCTGTTTCTGCACTGTCGTCATTTTCAACGCTTTTGCAGGAGCATCTTCCCTTTTCATCCTTTGAGATCTGCCATTTTTTCTGTCCTGAAAGCTTAAGCTGTGAGTTGTTTTTCTCAGTGCCGGTTATACCTGTATCGTCACAGATCCAGATACCTATGCTGTCAAACTGGACATCTTTCAGAGCAGATGTAAGTTTCTGTATATCTTCGCTCTTAAAAGGCTTGTCCTTACCTGTATATACCTCAACTTCAATGTTCAGGTTCGTTTCCGTCAGAAGCGGTTCAACGTTGCCGTCCTTACGGTAATCACCGTTCAGTTCCGGATAATCGACCGTTACAAAGGCAAAAGCCTTAGCGTTCGGAAGCGCAGTTTCCACGGCTTTTACAAGATAATCCTTGGCCGGCTGACGCATTCTCAGCATGAATCTGTCCTCGAATATCTGGCCTGATGAAGTTATCCACATACAGACAACATCGCCTGAATTACTGTTTTCAAGTGTTGAAATAAACATTCCGGCAGGAATCTTGTTGCCGAGTTTTTCCGTTCTTCCTAAAATACCGGTAGCCTTCCACTCTTCATTATACGTTTCACGCATATAGTTTTCAACGTATTCTATCTGCTTTTCCTCACTCAGTGAATGAAACTCAGAATCACCGCAAGATGTCATAACAGGCAGTGCAAGCAAAGTGACCGCTGCCGGTAAGACCAGTGATTTCTTATTAAATTTCTTCAACCCCGTCGCCTCCCCGCTGTTATCATAAAACAGTAATGCATTAAGCAAACACTGATCCGTTCAAAAATCATGTTTTCTTAAGAAAACGCTGATTTATTCATAAATCAGCGCGGGGTCCGGGGCGAAGCCCCGCAAATCCCACCTCCGGAAATCCGGCGAAGCCGGATTTCCGGTTTAATCAGTGTATCCTTAATACTATAATTTTATCACATTTATCTTTATAATTCAACCATGTGTACAGGTTTATTTTGCAATAAGATCCTTTACTACCTCGCCTGCTATCATAAGTCCTGCGACTGCCGGAACAAAGGCTGTGCTTCCCGGAATATCCCTGCGTTCAGTACATTTGTGCTGTGCTCCCGGAGGACATACGCAGTTTGTGCGGCAGCTTGCACCCATATCTTCACGCGGTCTTATCTGCGGTTCATCGGAGTAAACGACCTTGAGTTTTTTCACGCCGCGTCTTTTGAGCTCATACCTCATTACTCTGGCCAGCGGGCAGCCTGAAGTCTTGTATATATCAGCTATTTTGAATCTTCCCGGATCAAGCTTGTTTCCCGCTCCCATGGCACTGATCACCGGAACGTTCTTTGCCTTCGAACGCATTATAAGTTCAAGCTTTGCAGTGACTGTATCTACTGCGTCAACAACGTAGTCATACTCCTCAAACGGAAAATCATCTGCATTTTCCGGAAGGAAGAAACAGTTGTGAACACGGACATCAACATCAGGGTTTATGTCCTTCATTCTTTCGAGCATGACCTCAGTCTTGTATCTTCCGATAGTCTTTCTTGTCGCTATTATCTGACGGTTAAGGTTTGTAAGACACACCTTGTCGTCATCCACAAGATCAAAGTGCCCCACACCGCTTCGAACAAGAGCCTCACAGACATATCCGCCTACTCCGCCTATACCAAACACCGCCACTCTCGATTTCGAAAGCTTTTCTATACCTTCCGCACCGATAAGCAGTTCGGTTCTTGAAAACTGATTTAACATACGATAAACACCTCATAATACTGCAGGCGGATGCATGGCCGAAAGATCATCACCCGCTTTTCATACTGATTTGATAGACATAATAAATTATATACTAATCAGCTTTGGTTGTCAAATAAAATTCAGATGATTTTGTCAATTGAAAAAGTTTTGTAATTTTGATATAATTTATATTGAATGTCAAAGTCAAATATATTTTTTCAGGAGGTCTGTTAATTGGATACAGAAAAGATCCGGACAAAATCAATGACGGAAGGTGCGCCGTGGAAGCATATTCTTAAATTCTCACTGCCGGTTCTTGCAGGTTCACTTCTTCAGCAGCTTTACAACACTGTTGACACAATAATCGTCGGTAAATATTCAGGTGAAGATTCACTTTCCGCAGTCGGAACAACTGCAAGTCTTGCTTTTTTCTTTCTCGCGGTAGCCATTGGTTTTTCATCAGGTAACGGTGTTGTCGTTGCACAGCATTACGGTGCCGGAAGCGAGAAAAAAGTACGTGCCAACGCATCGGTCGGAATCCTTTTCCTGCTGGGTCTCGGCGTGATCTG
>CADAPI010000225.1:4157-9282 GCA_902789705.1 uncultured Ruminococcus sp. | reverse complement strand
TGAGATCGTTTCTGATTATAAAAGCCAGACTGAAAATTATATTGAGTCACTGGGATTAAATGAGAGTGATTACAGGCTGGCTTATACGATTAATCGTCCGGATTATGGTGCCTGTATGAATGGGTATTTAGAGATTGATGCCACTATAAGTTATAATGGCACCAATCATGAAATACTTTACTTTGTATATGATCTTGTCGAAGAAAAGATGCTGACTGATAATTCAGATCTGTTTTATTATGGTGAGGATTATATCGGTCAGATAATGACCAGACTTTATGGTGAAAATATTAATCCGGATTTTTTAAAGCCGGAAAGAATAACTATGACCGGTATGATACTGCCGAAGGTGAACGGAAATACAGCTGACATATATGATATTCCCTGCTGGATGTATGATATTTCAGTAACCGGTCGCTGCAGGGATCTTACAGGTGTAATAAAGGATGAGTATATTGATGAATGCGAGTACGAAGAGTGGTACAATTCTTATATTGATATACCTGTAGATGATTATACCATTAATACTATGTATAAGAATTCCAGATTCCATTCTGAATCAGAAATCAATAATATCAGAAGGTTAAGAACAGAGCGCTGCGCTAAAGTTCTTGATTATTTAAAGAACCATCATTATCTGGATGGACATATGGATAAATGGCTGAGTATGAGTTTTTCTGATGATGATTCTTTTTTCAGTGTTTATGAAAGAGAACAGAATGAATTTTTGGTGAAATGGCTCAGATACGATACTGACAAAGGCGAGGTATTACCTGCAGATGAAGATATCCCGGAATGGCGCGATTACATAAAAGGACGTTTTGAAGATGAGGAGCATAAGCACCTGATTACTGAAATGGATTTTGATTCTGAAAAGTGTGATTGCCTGTATTACGATTGGGCTAACTGGTATTATATTTCTGAATATTCATTAAACTGGGATAAAGTTCCGGATAATGATTATTCTGTTGTACTTTCAGATGAAGAAATAGAAAACCTTGATGATGTCGCATTTCTTCTTAAGATTTATGATCGCGAAACACAGGAAAAACATAGTGTTCTGGTCGTTATGCCTTTTGAAAAGATCAGCAATCCTGAACTGACAAAAGAGAACTTTATGGGCGAACCATTCAGAACATGTGCGTTACTGGAATAAGTGATGTATCAGCCGTGATTCGACAGCAAAAAGGTGCCGGCGTGTCTCTGACGCGCCGGCACTATCTGTAGTGCTTTTCTTGACTAGTACATTCATTTAGTTAAAATGTGCAGAATCATAAAATATTCGCTAAGAAAATGTGAAAACACATAATATATTCGCTAAGAAAATGTGCAAGAAAAAGAAAAACTCACTAAGAAAATGTGCGCGAATGAGCTCGAAAAGCGTAAATACGTGATGTACAGGCTCTTGATTTTATTCTGGTTTTATAGTATCATTGTTATATAGAAACCGGAGGTGCAGAAAATGTATTTATCACGTAAAACAGATAAGTTTTTAAGCGAATGGAAAGCAGATGAGGACAGAAAGCCACTTATCATAAAAGGTCCGCGTCAGGTCGGTAAAACGGAAACTGTACGTCATTTTGCAAAAGAGAATTATGAGAGCGTCATAGAGATCAATTTTGTTGTTGAACCCAAATACGAGAAAATCATTGCAGACGGATACAGTGCTGAAAGTATAGTCAAATACATTTCACTTCTTGATCCTTCGAAAAAATTCATTGCAGGAAAAACGCTTATCTTCTTTGATGAGATACAGAAGTTTCCTGATATAGCGACCAGTCTGAAATTTTTTAAGCAGGACGGCCGGTTTGATGTTATATGCAGCGGGTCAATGCTCGGAATAAACTATCATAAAATTGAAAGCAACAGTGTCGGATACAAAACGGATCATATTATGCGGTCGATGGATTTTGACGAATTTCTGACCGCCAAAGGATATGAGAGTTCTCTGCGAGAAGATATGCTTGATCACATGAAGGCACTTAAACCGTTCAGTGAACTTGAAATGGATCTTTTCAGATCGATGTTTCTGGATTACTGCGTTCTCGGGGGAATGCCGGCAGTTGTTTCAAAATACATTGAAACCGGAACTTTTGAAGGTTCACTTGAAACCCAGAGACAGCTTCTTGAAGATTACAAGGAAGATATCCGCAAATATGCCGACGGACTTGATCAGACACGTATTCTAAATGTTTACAACCGTATAGCGCCGCAGCTTGCAAAGGAAAACAAGAAGTTCCAGATCTCGAAAGTTGCCACAGGAGCACGTTTCCGTGATTACCGCGGATGCATCGAATGGCTGAATGATGCGGGAATCGTGAATGTCTGCTACTGTATGTCGTTTCCGGAACTGCCGCTGAGAGGCAACTATGACGAAGACAAATTCAAACTGTATTTTGCTGACAGCGGTCTTCTTGTAGCAATGCTCGATGATGAAGCCCAGGATGATCTGCGTGCAAATAAAAATCTCGGAGTATACAAAGGTGCACTGTATGAGAATATTGTCGGTGAAGCTTTTGTCAAGAGCGGATGTGAACTGTATTATTACCGCCGTGATGATTCGCAGCTTGAACAGGACTTTTTCATGAGGACAAAGGATCATCTTGTTCCGGTCGAAGTCAAGGCAGAAAACGGGAAGACCAAATCACTGAAAACCCTCATCAGTTCTGACAGATATCCGGACATATCTTTCGGAGTCAAACTTTTTAACGGAAATATTGGTTTTGAAGACAATGTTTATTCATTCCCGTATTTCTGAAAAAAGGTGCCGGCGTGTCTCTGACGCGCCGGCATTATCAGTAGTGCACCTTCGGTGCACCGATTATGTATTTTTAAGTTCAAAGCTGATGATTCAGGTTTACTGCTTCATTTTGTGCAGACCTTCAAATATCAGATGCAGTACAAGAGCTATTATGAGAATGTGTACTGCCCAGAAAATGTCTTTTGATGCCATAAAGTCACGTGATACGAATATCAGCCCTTTTACCCATGTCTCACGGAAAAGGAATCCGATTACGGCTGCGAGACCGAATACCAGAACGCTGCCTAGCGGAAGACTTTCATATTCCATATAGTCTTCAAAATGTACGATGCGCAGATTGTGTATGAAGTAGCGTCCGATGAGAAGTGCTGCATTATAGATGATAAGCGGAGTTACTATTCTTGTCATCATGAAGTATCTGTCATCAGGCTGACCGTTCAGAAGGAAATGTCTGATATATGAAGGTGCCAGTCCGAATGAGAATACCATGACCCACAGAACGAATGTGACCCAGTATCCGATATGCCGCAGTTTCTGAGGTAAATGCATGCAGATCATGGAGATAAGTACGCTTACAAGAATACAGCAGAGAGGAGAACCGGTTGCCTTGTAGGCGATTGCTCCGGCCTGTGCGGCGATAATTATCGGTCCGTTGAGTTCATATCCGAACAGCATGCACAGTGTTCCTATTACAGCGAATATTATGTTTATTCTGATATCGTTGGTACTGAACTTCGGTGCTGTTTCTGCGAGTTTCTGAGCTGTCGGATCAGTCAGAGCCCATGCGGCAAGGCCTGATATTGCTGAGGTTATGAAAGCTGGTATGAGCAGATGCGGGAAAACTATAAGTGATGAAACGGAAGAACGCCTTTTTTGTACCGACGGCTGGCTGTTAGTTGTGGTGGCAGTTGTAGTGGTTCTCCTGGTTTCGTGCCAGAATACAGAGTTTGGCTGGCCGTAGTTTCCGTTATTATTGCTGCTGTATCCGCTGCGATTCTGACGTGAATACCGGTTGTTCTGGTTTGATTTTTTTCGGTAACCGTTTCTGTTTCTGCCGTTGTCTGAATTCTGACCGTATGAGTTGCGGACTTTTATACCCTGCTGTACGCTTGCGATCTTCTTTTCAAACCATCTTATATCATTATAGCAGAAGTCAATACAGCGCTGGAAATTTCTAACGTACTCATTGTATTTCTTTTTGCTGCGACTATCTGGCTTGGTATTATCGTAATAAAGGAAACAGTTTCTGATATCACGGAGTGCATGGAGATATCTGTTTTCCTTGTCTGTCAGCCAGTGATTGCGGTAAAGATTATCGATTTTTTCCTTGACCGTTTTGCCTGAATGAAGTCCGGCTTCCCGCATGAGAGCGTTTACGATCGTTGAAACGATAATGCCTATGGTACAGCCGGCTTCGTATGTCTGTCCGGAATGATAGAGCCGTTCTATCTTTTTAAGTACAGAATGAAGCATGATAATATCGTTTTGTACTTCATCGTCGATAATATCATCATCATCATATTTGTCTTTGTATTTGTTCTTTCCGTATGATTCAGTCTTAGATTTTTTATCTTTTTCTTTGCGTTCCTCGTAGGTGTTTTCGACTTTGACACCGTTGGAAATATCGACGATCTTTTGTGTGAACCATTTGATATCTTCTTCACAGGTATCGATAACTCCCTGAAAATTTTCAGCAAAGGAAATAAGTTCTTTCTTCTGCTCTTCAGTACCTGCATCAAGTGTGTCATCTTTGTGGATGAAATGGTTCCTTATAGTTCTCAGTTCTTCAAGAAGTTCAAATTCTTTGTCCGTGACCCACTTGTTTTTATACAGGTCATCCATCTTCTGATAGGACTTTGTTGATTTGGTAAATGATAAACCGGCCTCGCGGCAGAGAGCATTTAATATTTTGCCGAAAATGCCTGCAGTCATGAATCCGGCGTCATAAACACGTCCTTCACTGTAAATGTGTTTCAGAGAATCAAAATGAGATTTGAGTATATCGATGTCGTTCTGGATCTCATCATCCTCGATAGTATCTTCTTCGTTGATTATATCATCGTCTTCGGATATATCGTCATCTTCATCCGGAAGGATATCATCTTCACCGTCAGACAGCATTTCGCCGTCATCGATGGAGCCGTCTTCATGAGTATTTTCCGGATTATTTGCGGAATCGCATTCAGCAATATTTTCTTCTTCTGTTTCGCCTTCACTTTTCACATCCGGCGAAACATCCCCTGGGTCATTGGTATCCTCCTCATCCCTTACCACGTAATTGAAGTTACGCAGATTTTTTTCGCTGTTCATAAATAATCCTTTCGTACAGAGAGTGCGTTTTACCAACCATATTATTTTAGCATA
>CADAPI010000225.1:0-4072 GCA_902789705.1 uncultured Ruminococcus sp. | reverse complement strand
ATGTGCGGCATATCTCAGACGCGCGCCGGCACTATCAGTAGTGCACCTTCGGTGCACAGATTCGAATTATTTCAAACCGTTTTCTATTTCTTCTATTGTAGGAAGAGAACTTTTGAAGTTGTCAGGGAGCAGATTGGACAGTTCATATTCTGAGATACCAAGCGGAAGATCAATACCATTTACTGCGTATTTTGCAAGCACATTGTCTTTTGTCTTGCATATAAGAAGACCAACTGTTCGATTATCATTTTCAGTACACAGCAAGCCGTCAACAGCGGAAACATAAGTGGAAAGCTGACCTATATCGGCAGGCTGAAAATCCCTTATCTTAACTTCAATAACCACATAACAGTGAAGAGCGATATTGTAGAAAAGCATATCAATAAACTGATCAGTCTGTCCGACAACAAGGTGGTATTCTCTGCCGACAAAGGCGAAGCTTTTACCAAGTTCCAGCATGAAATGCGTGATATTATCCATAAGAGCATCTTTCAGCTCTTTTTCATAGTAAGGGGTACTGAGAGTCAGAAAATCAAAACAATAAGGATCTCTGGTCATTTCCTGTGCCAGTTCGCCTGTCGCCGGAGGCAGTGTTTTATCAAAATTACTGATAGCTTTTCCTTGGCGTGAATAAAGGTCACTGTCAATGAAGTTTAGAAGTATAGCTCTTGACCAGTTATTAGCGAGAGTTTCTTTTACATAAAAGCAGGCCTTTTCGAGCGACTTTCCACATTTGTCTATAATTAACTTGTGATGACCCCAAGGAATGGAAAAGAGCTCATCCACGGAAATACCGTTGCTTTTAACGTTCTCAAATTGTCCCCCAACTTGGGGGATAATTTTATCATCAGCTTGTTCACTGCCAGATTTGTTAATATCAAGTGGTGAATATAAACTGTAAAAAACGGAAATATAATTCAAATTTGATTTTGAAAATCCTTTTACATCAGGAAGGTTCCTTTTTAGATCTTTACTGACATTATCGAGAAACTTACTTCCCCAGTCGCTTTGCTTCTGCATTTTTACAATATCTCTTCCGAGATTCCAGTAAAACGCAAGTAGTTCCACATTTACTTTGACTGCAGCTTTTATCTGACTGCTTCGGTATTCATTGGTGATTTTTTTGATCCATTGTTTGTATTCTTCATCTATGCTGATGTTATTATTCATACTATTCCTCCGTGTGTTTTTCTTAACACTATAATAGCATAGATACATTAAATAGACAAGTCCGGAAAGTTACTTTTCAGATTTAATCTCTAACTGATCGTGATTAGTAATGTCGAACTTTTACCATCAAAACTTAATTTTCCTTAACTATTGAATTTAAATGAGAAATAGCTTATATTATTAATCATAAGAGCTTCTTCTTTGTTTTATTGTTGTTTGGCTTTATGATTGCGCCGAAGGCGCCACCATTTCTGAGAAGGAATGCCTTGCGGCATACTATCTGAAATTGCTCCCCAAGTTGGGACGCAATTTAGACAACAGTCTATTAATAGAAAATCACATTTTAGTTTTGCAGAAAATTCATCTCATCAATCGTACTTGCAAAATATATGTGTATATGATATTATAGTAAACGAATGATTGATTTTTGTTTACTATCATTCATATGCCTGTGAGCAAATTAAGTTTGCATATCTGCCGGGCATTTAATAATTTACAAAAGGGGTTAGGACAATGAAAAGAAAAACGATCGCTTATCTTGCAGCTGTTTCAGTTTTAGCTGCTATGTTTACAGGATGCAGTTCATCCTCGGGAAAAACTGAGCAGAAAGATGACAAGGAAGCGGAAATCATTCTGACAGCAGCGGATGAACCGGTTGCAGAAGGAAACAAGGAAGAAACAACTGAACAGATTCCGGAAGAAGAAACAAAAGCTGAAGAAACTCAGGCTGCTGAAGCCAAAGAAACAGAAGCACTGACCCAGGCCGTTACTGAAAATGTATCCTCCGGTGATACAGAAACAAAGGAGAATGTAAAATCAGACAGCACTGAATCAGACACAGCCAGCTCAAAGCCATATGAATATCCGGAAGATATCTGTGAAGGCGCTGCTGTTGTAGAAAACAGCGACGGAAGTCTTACACTTACTGTAGATAACGGAGAACTTAGCGTTGATTTTCCGCCGGAGTGGAAGAATCATTTTGTTGTAACACACAGTGATACGAATCCTGATGGTAAATCTGGAAATAATTACTTCGTAAGCAGTAAAACACCAACTGTAGAAGGCGGAAATTATCATGTAACAATTTTGTCTTTATTTAAGAATGATAGATTTTATGTAAATGCTGGCGTTCATCCGATTGGTTATTCTAACGGAGGATACTGGCATCTTTACATGCGAACTGATGACGTATGGAATCATGAAAATCCTAAACAAGTTGAAGAAGAAAACATTGTTTATGAAAAATTACGTGACTTTGTTCTAAAGTCATTCCGCAGCCGACGCGATTCTGGTGAAATGACAAGAGAATTTCCGATTCCTGAAAAAGCATTCGGTCATGTATCTATAGGCGTAAATTCTGATAAACCATACTGTGGTTATTCACTTGAATCTATTCTTTCAGGCGGTGAACTCGAGAATGTCTGGGATGTAGAGGATGGCTGGCACGTTACTGCAACAGATGCTGTTTACGACTGCTATAACACGTACATTAACTGTTACGACACCGATGACGGTGACAAGTACGGTTGGATCTCATTCTGGAATCTTGCTTTTCCGGATAATATCGGATAAATGATTTTATAATGAAATACTGATAAGGCATAAAGTTCTGAATACAGCAAAATCAGCATATCTAACCCACGTAAATACGAGGGTTCAGATGTGCTGATTGTTTTTAATGAGAGTTTTTTTACTTCAGCAAAAGCTTCTTAAGCAGTATGAAGTCAATGATATTTACCGAGCCGTCGCCGTTCATATCTGCAGAGGATGGTTCTGTGATATGGATGGTGTCAGCTGCAAGCAGAAATTTCTGCAGCGTGGTGATGTCGGCGGTGTTGACTGTGCCGTCGGAGTTTACATCACCTTTGATCGAGGATGTGTTCTGCGATGAAAGGGAGGTTGCAGTGAAGGAGTCGCCGGAAGTGTTTTCAGCTTCTGCCACATCGAGTGTTCCGAGATAATTTGCACCGAGGTCTTCGTTATAAATATCTTCATTTGAAAAACGAACGCATATGTCCGGGGTGTTTTCACCGGTCGTATCGTAGTAAAGTTTCAGATACACTTTCCAGCTTCCGGCGTCGATGTTTCCCGGAAGGTTCAGAAGCAGTCCATCGTCTGTAACAGCAGCACTTTCCCAGTTCCGGCTGTCGGTATCCACGGGAGCGGTAATTGTTTTGCCGTCTTTTTCAAGGATAACGGCGGCCTTCTGTTTTTTGATCACATTTGCAAATCCGGTGTTCTCGATGCTGAAATGAATCTCGGCGCTGCCGCCCTGAGTGGCTTCGGAACTGAGTTTGGATTTTTTCACGAGGAAACGGTATCCGAGATGATCGCGGATGAATTTATACACGTTCTCGCCGTAGTATGCGCTGTTGTCGGCACCGTCAATATTGTATTTGCTTTCGAATTTAAAATCCTTGTACAGCGGCCAGATATTTGAGTTTATGTAGGTCAGATGAGTCGCGTACATTTCCTTTATGCAGTTTTCCGGAAGATAGTTTTTAAACTTCTTTGCGTAGCCGGTGTCTCCGGAAAATTCTCCGCCGAAATAGGCGTGCTTCATTTGGGTGTTCATCCACTGTACTGTTTTTTCTCTGTTCGGTGTGAGATAGGTTCCAAGGTCGGTGTCCGAACCCATATATCCGTCGTTGTACATGCCGACTCTTGCAGCATCCGTGCCTTCTTCGGCTTTGTAATCTGCAAGTTCATCCGGTTTTATTCCTGCCCAGTTATAGAACGTATCTGCAGTACGAACAGTCACTGATACGCTTTCCGGAACGATCTCAAGCATCTTTCCGAGGAGCTTTGACTTGTATTCCGGAGTGGTGTATTTACCGCCGTGCTGTTCGCCCCATTTGCCCACAAATCCGCTTTCGATGTACATGAGGATATCTTCGTAGTC
>CADAPI010000224.1 GCA_902789705.1 uncultured Ruminococcus sp. | reverse complement strand
CGCAACAAGTACACATACTTTGCATCAAAGGCAAAGAAGGAAGGCTTCGAGCAGATCGCTGCACTGTTTTTAAAGACAGCTGACAACGAAAAGGAACACGCTAAAATGTGGTTCAAGGAGCTTAACGGCATAGGTTCAACTGCAGAAAACCTTGAAGAAGCAGCAAACGGCGAAAATTATGAATGGACAGATATGTACGAAGGCTTCGCCCAAACTGCTGAAGAGGAAGGCTTCCCGGAACTCGCAGCAAAGTTCAGAATGGTAGGTGCTATCGAAAAGCATCATGAGGAACGCTACCGTGCACTTCTTAAGAACGTTGAGATGCAGCAGGTGTTCGAAAAGAGTGAAGTAAAGGTATGGGAATGCCGCAACTGCGGACACATAATCGTTGGCACAAAGGCTCCGGAAGTATGTCCTGTATGTGCTCATCCGCAGAGCTATTTTGAAGTACACGCTGAGAATTACTGATAGAACTTAAAGCGCTGATTTGTTCACTAATTAGCTGAGAAACGCATCTGAAACCTGCAGTTTCTCAGCTTTAAATCCGGGTTGCCGGATATCTGAACGAATCAGCGCTTTTCAGGATGGTGTAAAATATACATCTATCAGCATTAAAACGAAATCAGCTTTTTGCACATTTACGATTGACATATAGAGATAAAACCTGTATAATTTAATGTATAAGTAAAATGTTTATTGCCTTCAGGAACAGATTAGTATCGGTTAGGTAAAAGAGTGATTATGCAGGTAAATCATTGTTCCTGAATTTGTTGAGGTGGATTGGATTTGAAAAAACGTAAAAGTTTATTTTTGTGTATTCTTGCCGGTTTAATGTCATGTTCTTATACCATGACCGCTTCTGCCGGTAGTTTTGTGAACGGCGGACAGCTGAAAAACGGTCTGCTGATCAGAGAAAGAGATAATGGTAATTATCATATTGCTGACTACAACACCAATGATGATAATGTTGTAAACGTTCTTGACCTGTGTCGTGTGAAGGCAGGTTTATTTACCAAAGAGCAGCCGGAAAAGCAGAATATTTACATTAAAAGTTCCGGACCATGGATAAGCGATGACAAGTCACAGATCACAGTACCTGTACAGATAAACGGCAATGTTCTTGGTGTATCGGCAGTTTCGTTCAGAGTTGCATATAACAGCTGGTTCTTTACCCTGACCAATGCATATTCATCGAATAACGCTAAGGTATCTTTTTCAAAGGGGGCTGACCAGGTTCAGTACAGTGCACCCGGTGGCAGAAATCTTTCAAGCGAAGGATACTTTGTATATCTTGTTTTCGACGTTGCTTCGTCAGTTCCTGCAGGTAAATATGATATCGAACTCGATGACATACAGGCTGCCATGAATACAAAAGACGGTAAGGTAAAAGAGATATCAAAAGAAGAATGCAACATAGATGACAGACTTGTTTTTGATTTTGTGCGTGAGGAACCGGTTATTACGACTGTAACTGAACCGGTAGTTACTACAGTCACAACTACTGTTACAACTGTTCCGGAAACAACTGCTGCTCCGGTTACAACAGTGACAAAGGCTGAAACAAAGCCTGAACCGCCTAAGAGTGACGAGCTGAGCTTCTATATGGATAACGCTGAACTCAGCGGTGACGGAAGAAAGCTTAAAGTGCCGGTTTATATGAACGGAAACAAAGAAGGTATCTGTAACTTTAATACTATAGTTAAATATGACAGAAACAAATTTGCACTTACCGGTATTGAACGCGCTGAATATGAAGGATGGGGTTATATTACCGGAAACGGCGACAATGCTGTATTCAATACGAATAACAACACTAATATAAAAGCGAACACTGGAGTTATTGCATATCTTAACTTTGATGTAAGGGACGGAGCTGATCAGAACAGTTATCGTTTTGAACTTACTGATATAAAGGCAGCTAAGTCTGAAAACTGGAATCAGAAAAATATTGATAAATGTCGTAAGAATTCAGAAGTTTATGAATTCAAGTTTGACGGCAGTGCGGTTGTAACGACTACAGTACCTCAGATTACCACCGCAGTTACGACAACAATTACAGAACAACCTGTGACTACAACGGTTACTACTGTGACGGAACCACCGGTTACAACTCCGAAGGTTACTGATCCGCCGGTTATTGTCACAACACCGTCTCCGGCACATGATGATTACCAGTATGAGGTTGATCCGATAAAGGTCGAAATTGCAGACCTTATCAACGCTGATCGTACATCTGCCGGCAAGCAGGCTCTTGTGATAAATAAGAGGCTTTGTGCTGCTGCAGATAAGTTTTCGGAAGATCTTGTTAAAAACTGGGGCAACGCTAATTCCAATTTGCTGTACCCGTTATTCCGTGAATATGGTGTAGACGTACAGATTGAATCTCATGTATACGCAGCACAGGCACCTACTGCGGCGAGAGTTAAGGCTGTGGTTGACAGAACCAAGTTAAGCTCATTTGATACTTCGAGCTATAACAGCATAGGAATTGGCCATGTATACGTTGAAGGATCACGATACGGACATTACTGGACAGTAATTGTTGCAAAGGTATAAAATCAAATCGTTGAAACGCTCACCTGCACATATTGCGTAAGTAAGCGGACTATGGTATAATAATACTGACCGGAAACCCTTTAGACGGTTTCATTCCGGTCAGTATTATTTTTTTATCCGGCAACGGTGATATTTATTAAAGGAGACAAACCATGAACTACAGAAAAACACTGGCTGTATTAACAGCACTTGCAGCCTGCGTATCAGTTACGGCGATGCCTGCAGGAGTGCAGAACAATGATAACACAAGCATATTTGCAGTGGAAGCTGCAGAAGCCGCTAAGCTTGAAGAGGGATCTCTCGGTGACAAGGTAGGCTTTGTTATCTATGACAACGGCGAGATGGTGATAACCGGATCCGGTGCTATTACCAAAACGACTGAGGACATCAAAAACAGAGAAAGCGTTACATCTATTGTGTTTAAGGATGATGCCGAAGGCGGAGTTACCGAGATTTGCGAAGCGGCTTTTTGCCGTATGGAAAAGCTTGAAGCGGTTACACTGCCGAAGTCTTTGAAGGCAATCGGAAATATAGCGTTCGCGGGATGTGTTAAGCTTTCAGATGTTACATTTCCAGAAACCACAGAAAGCATAGGTGCTCAGGCGTTTGCTTATACAGCGTTAAAGCAGATAACAGTACCTGATTCGGTAAAGAATCTTGGCGAAAAAGCCTTTGAAGGATGCGCTGCCCTTGAGAAGGCACAGATAGGCCGTGGAATAAAGCAGGCAGTGCCGGGACTATTTAAGGACTGTAAAGCACTTACAGAACTTACGATTCCGGATTTTGAAACAGAAAAAGCGGATTACGGCGAATACGGAGAAGGCGTGAAAGTTGCTGTAAAGGACATGTTTAACGTGATCAGTCCGATAATTACGGAAAGCAGCGTAAGTAAAATAACGATCCTCGACGGAGCCGAAGAAATATCAATGTGTGAATTCAGCTGTATGAGTTCGCTTAAAGAAATAGTGATTCCTGATACAGTGACTACAATCTCGAAGGCAGCATTCTCACGTTGTGATTCTCTCGAAACAATAACCCTTCCTGAAGATCTTAAGACAATAGGATATGTCGCATTTGCCGGATGTGTAAAGCTTTCAGATATAACGATCCCAGCGGGTATTGAAACCATAGACGAATATACATTTGCAGGCTGCGAAAAGCTTTCAGAAGTATCTGTTCCGGAAGGAGTAAAAACCATAGGTGCTCAGGCTTTTGCTTACTGTTACGGAATCACTGACATATATATTCCTGATTCTGTAAAGAAAATAGATGAAAAAGCCTTTGAAGAAGACAGACTTAAGGATATCTGGTTCGGCGGAAGCGAAGCTGAGTGGAAAGCAGCTGCCGGTGAATATGCAGGCAGTGAAGATCTTAAGAAAGTAACGTTACATTTTGATTCAGTATCCTTAAAATATACAAAGGAAGAAGCTGAAAAGCTCAGAGGATGCGGTGACGTTGATGCCAACGGAAAAGCCGACATAACGGATCTCACTCTTATCTCGCTTTACAACATCGGCGATCGTGATTTTT
>CADAPI010000223.1 GCA_902789705.1 uncultured Ruminococcus sp. | reverse complement strand
TGGATGTTAATGCTGATGTTGTACATTACAACACTATACACAGTGAATGGCTGATAGATGAGATTGATACAAAAGGAGTGGATGTTTATGTCAATAGGCTTTACGGATCTTCTGAGAATAGCTGAATGCGATTTTCAGACCTGTGAGGCTATGGAAAAGTTTTTTCCGGATGAGTTTGCTGTTCGTACAGCGTTGTATCATTTACAGCAGGCTGTTGAGAAGGCTCTGAAAGCTTTGGTTTTATATAACGGTGAGTTTCCTCCTTTTACTCATGATATAGGAAAACTGATTGTTCAGTGTGAAAAACTTGGAGAATCATTTTCGGATAGTGCAGAACTTGTTGCTGATTCACTTACATTATGGGAAAACCAGACGAGATATGATCCTTTTGTGAATTTTTCTGAGAAAAAATACAAGATAGCAAAAGCGTTTTATAAAGAAGCACACAGTAAAATAAAGATTGAAAACGAATAAAAGGTTGGGCATACCTATTCAGGTATGCCCAATTCAATTGTGCGCTGAAAGCGCACCACCATAAAACAGCCGTGAAGGTAAAATACCTTCACGGCTGTAACATTTATATCCGATTACGAATTACTTCTCGTAGTCATATCCAAGCTTGAAAGCTGTTGTGTTCTTTTCGATCATGGCAGCTTTTTTCGGTGGGATGATCTTTTCGAAAACTGAAACGATTTTTTTATCGTCGATTCCGAAGTATCTGTCAGAGCATTCTCTGATAACCTTACCGAGGATGATGATGTTGGCCATACCTGTAAGGCCGTTTTCCTTTGCCATTTCTGTTGAAGGAATGTAGTAAACAGTGATGTCATCACGTGTAGACTTTCTGTCGATGATAGAGCTGTCAGCGAATACGATTCCGCCCGGCTTTACCATTGGTTCGAACTTGTCGAATGAAGGACCGTTCATTGCGATAACAATGTCAGGTGCTGTAACGAGCGGTGAACCGATCGGGTCGTCTGAGATACATACTGAACAGTTACATGTACCGCCGCGCATTTCAGGACCGTATGAAGGAAGCCATGAAAGTTCCTTTCCTTCCATAAGTGCAGCGTTTGCAAGGAGTTTTCCTGAGAAGAGAACGCCCTGTCCGCCGAATCCGCATATAATGGTTTCTGTAAGCATTTTAGTTCTCCTTTCAGTCTGCCTTTTCTTCCTTGTTCCATACTGCTTCGTCCTTGTAAACTCCGAGAGGAAAGTACGGGATCATTTCGTCACGTAATCTCTGGAGAGCGTCAACAGGAGTGAGACCCCAGTTTGTAGGACATGTTGAGAGTACTTCAACAAGTGAGAAGCCCTTTTTGTTTATCTGGTTTTCGAAAGCCTTCTTGATAGCCTTCTTTGCTTCACGGATGTGAGCAGGAGTATCAACGGAAACTCTCTGTGCAAGAGCTGTACCGTCGATTGTTGCGAGCATTTCGCAAACCTTTACCGGATAACCCTGGATCTCAGGTTCACGTCCGTAAGGAGTTGTCTGTGTTACCTGACCAGGAAGAGTTGTAGGAGCCATCTGACCGCCTGTCATACCGTAAATTGTGTTGTTTACGAAGATAACAGTGATGTTTTCGCCTCTTGCAGCAGCGTGAACAGTTTCACATGTACCGATAGCTGCGAGGTCGCCGTCGCCCTGATATGTGAATACTACTGAATCAGGAAGTGCTCTCTTGATACCTGTAGCAACAGCCGGAGCTCTTCCGTGAGGAGCGCCAACCATGTCACATTCAAAGAATTTATATGCCATTACTGAGCATCCAACAGGGAAGATACCGATAGTATTTCCTTCGATGCCGAGCTCGTCCATTACTTCTGCTACGAGTCTGTGGATGATACCGTGTGTACATCCAGGACAGTAAGTTGTAGCTACGTCGCAGAGTGCGTGCGGTTTGTCAAATACTACTGCCATATTAGAGACCCCTTTCTGATATCTTTACTATTTCATCAAGAATTTCAGCAGGTGTCGGGATGTTACCGCCGTTTCTGCCGAAGAATTCTACTGGAATTCTGCAATTGAGAGCAAGACGGATGTCGTCAACCATCTGTCCCTTTGACATTTCAACGCTTAATACTTTCTTTGCAGTCTTACATGCTGCGTTAAGCTCTTCAACAGGGAAAGGCCAGAGTGTCTTTGGTCTGAAAAGACCTGCCTTGATGCCTTTTTCTCTTGCCTGGTTTACAGCAGACTTGGCAACTCGTGCTGTTGTACCAAAAGCTGTGATAACGAGGTCAGCATCGTCGCACATGTAGATCTCAGCGTCGTGGATGTTCTTCTTTATTGTTTCGTACTTTTCGTATCTTGCGTCAACTGAAGCTTCGAGTTCGTCAGGCTGGAGGAAGAGTGAGTTGATGATGTTGTGCTTTCTTCCGCCCTTGTGACCGCATGCAGCCCAGTCCTTTGGCTCGATCTTAGGAGTTTCGTCTGAGAATGTAACAGGTTCCATCATCTGACCGATAAAGCCGTCTGTAAGGATCATTACAGGCATACGGTATCTGTCAGCTTCCTCGAAAGCTCTGATAGTCATGTCAACTGTTTCCTGAACAGAAGCAGGTGCGAAAACGATGAGCTGGAAGTCGCCGTGGCCGAGAGCCTTTGTAGCCTGCCAGTAGTCTGACTGTGAAGGCTGGATGCTTCCGAGACCCGGGCCGCCTCTCTGTACGTTTACGATAACAGCAGGAAGGTCTGAACCAGCGAGGTATGAAACACCTTCACTCTTGAGTGAGATTCCCGGTGAAGAGCTTGATGTCATTGTTCTGACACCTGCTGAGCTTGCTCCGAGTACCATGTTTACAGCAGCAAGTTCACTTTCAGCCTGGAGAAATGTGATGTTTCTCTTCTTCATGTTTTTTGCGAGATAAGCAGCAACCTCAGTCTGAGGTGTTATAGGATATGCGAAGAAGCATTTGCAGCCTGCACGGATAGCAGCCTCAGCAAGAGCTTCGTTGCCTTTCATAAGAACTCTTTCCATTATTATTCTCCTTTTTCAACTTTTATAACGCAGTCAGGGCACATCATTGCACACAGTGCGCAGGAAATACATTTAGAATTGTCAGTACATTCTGCAGGATAGTATCCCTTCTGGTTATGCTTTTCCTCAGAGAGTCTGATTATCTTTTTCGGACATGCTTCAACGCAGAGTCCGCAGCCTTTACATCTTTCGAAGTTTATGGTTATCATTCTTTTCGCCTCTTTTACTCTTTTAATATTTCTGGTTTATCCTTATATTGCAGGCGGCAGCCGGCCGCAGGGATAACAGTGTAAGATCATTCCCAGATGAGCTTTACCTTTCTTTTTACAGTAAAGTCGCCTTCAGACGGAACGAGATTTTCAGGGATGCACCTGAACTTAACAGGAAGTCCGGTAAGTTTCACTATGTCATCAGAGAAGCCGGAGGCGTTCTCGACGATGGCAGCTGTAGTTTCTGCTCCGAGATTAGGGTTGTTTACAAGTCCTGTGACTTTCATCCTGCAGGCCATTTCTATTTCATGCAGCAGGGTAACGGTTTCCTCTGCCGAAACCTCTGTTGTACGGTACATGTTGTATACGTACAGCATATCGTAGTCGCCTGCGTACTTTTCGATGACATGCTGATATCTGCCAAGAGCGAATGCTCCGGCATCTGAACCGCCTACGTCGATAACTGTGTGATCGTGAGAGCGGATGATACGTTCAATGTCAAAGTTGAGCACAGGAAGATCAAGATTTGAATTTGCAAAATCAGGTGTGATCACATCGATGCCGTTTTCAGTAAGCTCATCTCTGAAGTCAGCAGTCCTGAAATACGGATTGACTGTATCGATGTCAACGATCGCGGTCGTTCCGTGCTCCTTCATTGCATATGCGAGATTTACAGCAAGATTGGTCTTGCCTGATCCGTATTCGCCTGTGATGATCGTAATCTTTTTAAACTGCATTCGAAATATCCTTTACACTAATTCTGGCGGATTGCTCGTCCTGACAAAAAATATGTCATATTCCCCGTGAAGGGAATATAACATGAAAGCAAATGTTTGAATTAACATTTCTATTATATCACTTTTCTGATATTCAGTCAATGTTTTTTGAAAAACAAATGTTACCGTGTTATACGTATACCGGTGATCGCACACTGGTCTCCGGTCAGCGCTGTGTAAACGACAGGAAGCTTATCTTCAAATGTCGTTACCGAGCGTATCGAAAGACCGCAGTATTCCGTCTCGATGGTGATCTTTCCTTTTTCTGTGCGGTAAGTAAGTTCACAGTCGAGGCCCGATTTATTCTTTGCTTTCCAGTCGTTCCAGTCAGTAAAAGAGTTCAGCTTTGAAACAGAAACCTGATTTTCTGCGAGTTCATCTTCCTCCCATCCTTCACCGTCCAGACGAAGAACGGTCAGCTCGCGGTAATTATCACCGCCCGGTCTGCCGTCATCTGAAGTGTACAGTACGGCAAACGGACAGTGCCACACAAGTCTTGCAGTCGGAAGGCTCATGGTATGAAAGGCGATCTTCATACCGTCTGTTACTTTTATCCCCTCTGAAGAAGCAGTACGCCATCCGTCTGTCTGAACGTTCGGAATATCTCCGGCAGGAACATTGAGAATCAAAAATGATGAATGACGGTATGTAATTGTTTTTTCTGTAGCCATTATTCATTTTAGTTTTAAGACTGATATGAGTAAACGTATTTATGTGTATACTTTTAATATAGCACTTAGCAGTCGATTTTTCAAGGGAAACAGACATTTGACGAAGCGAATAAAACAAGGTATAATTGTAGTGATAGTTTGACTGCATTATGAACGCACTGGCAGGAGAGGAGTGAACACTATGCCTGAAACAAATAGATCAGCAGCCACATCGCCGGACGGAATACTGAAGTTTACGCTTATGCACAGATGCACGGCGGTTGCGGAACTCAGTCTTGATGAAGATATCGGTTTTATTCTGAAGATAGGGGATGTGTTTGCGCCTGAGCATCTTCCAGTAGGTGTTGGCGTGAAAAAAGGCATTGCCGACCGGGCTGCACTGAATGAGTGGTGGATGGACCGCTCTATCCCGTCGAGCCGCTCCGGTGTGCGTGAAGCGATGGAAACGCTTCAGATAGAAGATACAAGGGAACTTCTGATACGCTGTTTCGGACTCAGTCTGTCAGATCAGTACTGGATCTGTCCGGAAAACTCAGGACTTACCTGGGAAAAGATAAACTTCTTTGATAATGATTTTTCCGATGATATCGGTGATGTGCTGTTCGGTGCCGGCAGGAAAGCGGATCCGCTTGATTTTTCATCTCCGGATAACACATCTGACGGAAATCTGAAAAATCAACGGAAAGAGATGCCTTGTAAAAGGCGGTTCCAATCCGTATCGCCAGCAGCCGCTTAATGAAGTGATAGCATCTGAGATCATGAAGAGACTTGAAATACCTCATGTGCCGTACCGGGTTATCTGGAATAAAGGTGCTCCGTACAGCGTGTGCGAGGATTTTGTGAGCGGTAGCACGGAACTCGTTCCTGCGTGGCGTATCATTCAGACACAGAAGCAGCCGAATAATAAATCTCTTTACCAGCATTTTATCGACTGTGCGGAAACGCTTGGCATTCCGGGAGTAAGAGCGTTTCTTGACCGGATGATCGTACTCGATTATATTATCGCAAATGAGGAC
>CADAPI010000222.1 GCA_902789705.1 uncultured Ruminococcus sp. | reverse complement strand
ACCAGATTTGAGATCTGGATAATGATCTTTTGAATCTGAACGATAACATTCAATATCATGTGTCAGATTAAATTTACTGATTGCATTGGACAAGTTATCTGTATGCTTTTTCATATTTTCACTCAGCTCATCGCCATTACGGAGAGCAGAATTTAATCTGTCATAAAACTTATTGTCAGCTGGATCTCCTGAATTCTTCGTATATTTCATAATGGAACGTGTTTCTTCATCCGTCAAGCTGTTCATCCATTTTTCAGATTCTTCACGAAGATACGGAACCGTTTGTTCTGAGTTTAAGGGCGAATATTCTTCTGATTTCATTATACCATTTTCTTTAACTTTGTCAATTAATTTCTTATCCATATTCATTATATTATTTTTCCACTCTTTATCTGTAAATATCAAGAGTAATGACCTTCCATGCGTCATCTTCCTTTACAAGTGCGCAGCCGTCATGGGAAAACGGGGTTGTTTTTTCAAAATATGCGTCTATAACAATATCTCCTTTTTCGTTTTCATAGCCTTCGCCGGAACCGCGTTTTCATAGCCTTCGCCGGAACCGGCTGATACCGGGGCGAGGCCGCATGAAAAATGATTCTTTTCCGAAACTTCGCTGCCGTTTTTATCGAGGAAAACTGTTTTTCCGTCTTTAATGGCTTCTGTAACGCCTCCGTGTGCGCAGAATCCGTATTCGTCGAGGATGATCTCATCATATTTTTCATTTGTTACAGGAGCAAGATCCTTGTTCACGAGAAACCACTTTCCGTCTTTCTTCACTGCCGCTACTCCGTCTGAAAATGATCCGGCATATTCGAATCGCTCACTGCTTTCGTTGTAGTCAAGATCGATGTAGCCGTACTTTCCGTCACGGCAAAATGGAGCGAGTCCGTCGCCGAATGAGCCGAGAAAAGTATATTCCTTTGAAAGCGCAAATCTGGTCTGACCGTATTCGTTGACGAATTTCCAGATACCTCCGCTGCAGACGGGTACCAGATCCGCCTCTGGATCGTAGGCACCGACTGCGTCGTACTCCGGTGCGAGGAAGAACTGGCCCTCAGCATCTGCAAGTCCCCAGAGCTTTCCGTCACATGCCGCAAAATATTCACCGTGAAACGGTTTGGCATCATTAAAGCTCCTGTAGCATGTGTGAAAACGTCCGGACGCCTCTGTCATAAGGTCTTCCGTCTCATCGTTCCTGCACGACTCAGGCATTTCAGAAAGGAGCTTTGCCGCCTCAGCCGCCTTGTTATTGTCAAGATAATAACGACCTGCAAGCACCCACGGCTTTGCGGTACATTCCTCACATTCCGCCGCTCTGCGGCAGCAGCGTAGAAACATATCGTTTTCGTCGCACTTTCTGAAATTTTCAGCTGCAAGAAGAAGAGTATCCTCATACGGCTTTATCTCAGCGGCCTTCACATACCATTCAGCCGCCGTGATATATGCCTGCTTTTCTTCGTTCATCTGTGCATTTGAAAAGTATTCATCAAACAGTTTTTCGTCCTCTCCGCCAGAGGTACATACATTCATCCACGCAAGTGACATGAGCATTATAAGCGCAAGCGGATAAACCATGTTTCCGATCTTTTTCACAGTGTCATCCTCACATTCCTGCAATTATGTAGAGCATTGTACCCGCATAGGCAAAAGGGGCCATAGGTATGCTGTCTTTTTTACCACACTTTTTAGTGACGAGAAGCACTATTCCACATATGCAGCAGAAAAGTGTTGAATAAACGAGGATGTCGATCACAGCAACTCCGCCTGCAAAATATCCGATGACCGCAAACATCTTGACGTCTCCTGAGCCGATACCCTTTCGTGATATCACATATGCAAGACCCGTTATAAGTCCGCCGGCTGCAAGGCCAAAAAGTGAGCGAAGGAAAATGCCGGCAAGATCGTATTCTGCGATGCCCTGTACGACAATGAAAACAGTTCTGAAGATCACAGCTGCTCCCACGTAAAGATTAGGTATTCTTCTGTGTTTAAGATCAATGGCTCCCAGAAGGAAGATAAAGTTTGCCGTCAGTATGAGACTGACCATTTCAGGCAGGCTCACACACTCGCCTTTCGCAATGAATGCCGAAATGATATCTGTAATGATATAGACAGGCAGTGCGGTCAAAAATCTCTTTACGCCGTCCTTCTTCTGTTTTTCCTTTTCCGTCACGGGACTGAACACTGCGAACAGCACCGCTGAAACGAGAGCAAGAGCTCCTCCTGTAATGATTTCCTTCATATTTCTTCCTTTCAGTTACTTTGTCATTTAGAACACTGATCAGACCGGAAACTGCGGGGATTCGCCCCGTGCTCTGTGCTGATCTATGGATTTGTCGTTTCCGTGTAGAATGCACTTTCACGAAATTCGTAGTGAACTTCAACGCCGTTTTTCCTCATCTTGTCCGCAGTTTTGTCAAGCACGTCCTTTGCAGAGGCTGAAGCAGCTCCCTCAGCCGGAACGACTATTATCAGTGCGAGCTTTGCATTTTTGCCCTGATCAGGAACTGCCGTGCCGTTTTCAAACTGAAGTTCTCCCCTTTTTTCCTTTACCGATTTCTTAAGCTGCAATGCGTAACCGCTGACCGCCTTCGAAAAAGCAGCTTCCTTTATGCTGTAGTCAGCCGGATCAGATGAACCCTCCCTGGCGCAGTCAGAATAGGACTGCATGAAGATGTTCACCGAGCCTATCATGGTGTACGTTCCGTTTTCGCAGATGTCGATACCCTTTCCGCCCTTTACAGCCGCCTTGCTGTGTTCTGATTTTATCTCAGATACCCAGGCCTGTCCGCGCTTAAATGCGCTGAGGCTCCATTTGGACGGAGCAGAAGATGTGTTCTGTCCCTGTTGCTGCTGTGATTTTTTATTTCCCGCCAGCCATGCACCCGCGCAGGCTGTATTTTTCATGGTGAGAGAAAGACCGTTTTTTCCGAAAAGTCCGTAGGTCTTCAGCTTTACCTTGTAGACCGCCACTATTTCAACGGTCTTTCCGTCGCGAAGCACAGATGAATAGTGAAAATCAATGTCGTCAGTAGTTATGCCAGCCAGATTTTTAAAGTACTGATCGGCTTCTGCCTTGCTTCCCGCCACACATCCTGCAAACACCGACCGGAAAAGAGGATCTCCCGCGAAGCCGCTTATGCTGACGTTTCCTGTCAGCTGATTTGCCATTTCAGCAAGATTGCTGCCTGCATTGTCACCCGTAGTAGTTCCTCCGGAAAGATTTGAAAATCCTCCTATGCTGTCGATCAGCTCGCCTGCTGTCATTCCCGCCTGCGTCACATACTGCGTGAGCGACAGCCGCTCAGCCGTGTATGAATACCGTGCTATCTCGGATGCGGTACGGTTTATTCCGTACTGCACCGCACTTTCCGTCCTGACTACATAAACGAGTGACAGAACGGCAAGATAGCCGAAAATAAAGAATGCAAGCGCAAGTGAAGCCTCGATAGTTACCGATCCTGCAAGATGTTTTTTCCTTCTCATTTACTGCCCGCCTTTAACTTTCCAAGTGTTTCTGATATCCTGCCGCGCATTGCGGAAACCTTTCCGCTTATACCGGTTTTGTTTCCGATCACCGTTGCCGCTTCCATAACAAGATCAGTATTTCTCACAAATTCTGCCGGATCGGAAGTGACTGCCGAAGCCGTCGCCGTCATCTTTCTGCCGGTCTTTACACCGGACAGTCTCAGAATGCCCGGAAGAGTTACATTCTTTTCAACAGTTACAACCACTTCCCTGTCGAAAAGTTTACGTTTCACATCCACCGTACAGGTCACCCCTGATCCGCGGAACATTCCGCCTGACGCATAATCGCACACCTTTGCGGCAAATTTGTCATCAGCTTTTCCGTTTACAAAATAACGATACGGACTTGATTCGGAATAGTATTTGTCCACATGTGCTCTGTCCGGAGCAGGTGCTTTCGGATCCAGCTCCAGCGAAGAATAAACGTCTCCAAGCTCATCGTAGCCCGTGAATGTTACCGTCTTCGCTGCGGTGACCGCCGCCATCCTTGCTCTGTCATTAAGAAGCGACACATCGTAGATGTACATTCCCATGTAGATGAGTGTCACGACTGTGAATATCACCACCGGATACACAAGCGCCGCTTCGATGACTGAGACCGCTCCTTTTTCGCTCCGAAAAAAACGATCAGATACCACTTGTACTTTTCTCGATTACAGTAAAGAGCTTATCCACAAGAGCAGTAAGTCTACTCTTGAATATCGCAACCAGCGCTACAGTTACAATGATTATAAGCAGGATAGCAACGAGATTTGTTTCGCCGTCCTCTTCCTTAAGGAATCCGTTTACGCCTCTTCTTGCTGCGAGAACTGCAGCTGCTGCTCTGTTTGCCATTACGTCTGTCATTCTGTCCATCTTGTTTTCAAATAAGTTTTTCATAATAAATTACTCCTTGTTAATAAAAATTGTTTTTAATTTCTGGTCGCAGATCCGAATCAGCCGGATCTGCGAAAGGGGAATCTGCGGGGCTTCGCCCCGTGCCCCCGCTGGTTTATGAATAAACCAGCTTTTCTATTCCCGTCACATCATATTTGTGAACACAGGAACGATTATCATAAGAATGATCGCCACAAAGATCATCAACATCGGGAACAGAAGAGTC
>CADAPI010000221.1 GCA_902789705.1 uncultured Ruminococcus sp. | reverse complement strand
TTTTTTCACGAGAAAAAACCTCCAGTAAAATATATAGTGCGATTTATTTCCGAAGAAATAATTGCTTTCTAATCGAACGTTTCTTATTATATATCACTTTGCAGGACATGTCAAGGGAATTATGGGGGTTCAGAGAATGTTTGTTAAAATGATATGCAAATTAGTGGCGGTTGATTATAAATACTGTACAAATTAGAGATAGTTTCGTTGTGGATAATCACTTATGGCGGGTTGTTGATGGTGACCGCGTATAAAAAAAGGCATCCCGCGTGGGATGCCTTTTGCTGCACTTGCAGCCATATTAATGACTCTGACTTTATTTAAAAAGATTTTCTACGGTTTTACGGTAATTTTCATTTACTTCGTAGGAATACAAAGTATCCGGCTGTGTGATGGCGTATGTAAACACATCACTGTTTTTAACACCGAGCTCATTAAGTATAATTTTAGCTTCGGCAATCGTAAGCGGAGAGGACTGGAGAGCAAGTATTTCTTCTTCAGTCTTGTTGCGGTTCGTTCCGCTCATAAGTCCGCAGCGATATATGTTTTCTGCGATTTGCCATACATATACTTCGATACCCTTGCTGTGTGTAAGCTCAAAATACTCCGGATATTTTTCCTTTAATTCTGCCGCATTTAATGCCGGAGATCTGTCGTTGTCAAATTCGATAGCAAGTTCTTTTCCAAGAATATAACCGTCGCGAACCAGTTCAAGTGCAAGAGCAAAAAGATCATTGTCTTTACGCATTATATATGTGCCGTTCTCTGATGCGGAGGTAGCATCAAGTATATTAAGCGGTTTCATTTCACCTGATTCATCAGTGCAGATAACTACGGCTGAAAACTCTTTTCCGGAAAGATTTTTTACTCCTGAATCAACACTTTTGCTTTCGCTGTATTTCTGACCGTTCTGAGCAATATCATATATCTTCTGAAGTAGTTCTCCTTCATTAGGTCTGATATATGTTCCCTTCTCTCCGTTTTCGATAACATAATTTATATCGTCTTTGAAATTGCGTCCGCTGTCAGGCACGGCACCTGCTCTGTATCTGGTTCCGTCGCCGGTGAAAACATTGTTGAACCAGCTACCGTATGCGTCCTTTTCCTGTATAAGCAGAAGCGGTGTGTCCATAAAATCATTCTTTATCTCATATACCGGCTCCACATTGTCTTCTTCAGGAATTTCGATGCTGTCAACGGCTTTCAGGAACTCTTGGTCTATTAAGCCGTATCCGGTCAGATATCTGATCAGCGTTACTACTCCGCTGTCTGCTAATATCTGTGTTTCATTGTAATCGGCCATAAAATATTTTCCGTCTGCTTTGCTTAACAATACCGGCGTTACTGACTTTCCGGTTTCATCAGTGTAGATGATATTTAAGCTGAGGTCGCTTTCATTTAAAGATTTGATCCCTGTATCCTTAACTGGCTGAAGCTTTTTTTCTGCTGCGTATTTCGATATTTTTGATAATTGTGTGAGAAAATACTTATCCTCAATATATGATTCATTCTCAGAATAATCGATAATGTATGAAAACCAGTCATCTTTCAATAAGGTATCATCAGGCCTTGGCTTGAACATGATAATTCCGACTGAATATGTGCGTCCGTCTTCGCAGATAAGGCTGTTGATCTTATCACTTTCTGCATTTTCATCTCTGATGACCAGAAGCGGAGCATTGAGATAATTCTTTTTCAGCTGAAGCATTTCCATAAACTCAGCATAATCTTCGTCAGAGGCAGTTGTGCTTACTCTGCAGTAATGATCATAGTCGTTGTAATCAATAAGTGAGTACGAAACTATCTGAGTACCGTTGTCGATGTCACGCAGAGGCAAATGAGCGATTATGGTTTTGTTATCGGCTTCTTCATAACTCTCCATGGATCCCATGCGGAGCTCGTGGTATTCAGCCATTGTGGTGAAACTGTCTTTATACTGCGGCTCTGTGAAATGTACAGATACTGAGTAGTGGACTCCTTTGTACTCCATGTTGTAAAGAACGCCCATATCTTCGTAAGTTCCGTTAATCATCAGCGAAACATCTCTGTCTTCCGCAAGCTTTATACCGTCATCATCTGCGCTTGATAAAGGCTGAATGATGTATCCGTCTTCAGTGAAACGATCGTACACATCTTTATATTTTTGCCTGCGTTCTTTATCATAGCCGCTTACATCGCCGGTTTTGATCATCTGCTTAACAGCGTCGATATCCGGTCTGCCTGTCGGCTGAGGGTTCGCTGGTGGTGAGATCGGTTCGACTGAAGGCTCTGTCGGTTTGTCACCAGGGTCTGATGAGTCTTCCGGTTCAACAAGATATGGTATCTTCTTTGAAAGAAACTGACGGTATTTCGCAAGGTCAGCCAAAGTAACCTCGCCGTCCTTGTCAACATCAGCGGCTTTCTTCTGTGCATCTGAGAAGTTCATATCACCGAGAAGATACAGTGCCAGCGATGCAAGGTCAGTTACATCAATGTCGCCGTCTTCGTCAATGTCACCGGCTGTGTTCACGGTTTCTGAAACCGTATTTTGATCCTGTTCGTCTGTATCTTTATTGCGCTCAGCCAGAATTTTCTCCCACTCTTCTTTAGTATAGAGTGGTTCCAGTGCATATGCCGGAGCGCACATTCCGGATACTATCGACAGACATAATAGAAATGCTGTTATCTTTTTCATAAGTATTACCCCTTTCGGTTTGATGTATTTATAGTAAACGCAAAATGATTATTCGTTCACTATTCCTTTCACCAATATAGTGTAATTTTATGTCCCAATCTAACGCGTGAAAAAAAGGTTTGTAGAAACTCACAATGCAACTCCCGATGATATGTGCATTTTAACAGTCAAATCAGCGGGAGAAATACGTAAAACCGGAGTGTTAAGAGTCCTCTTTATGACAGCGGTATCTGTTTGAATTTAACGTCACTTAGGAATCTGAGCAGTGCTTCTTCAGAGTCAGTTGTTCTTATAATGAAATAGTGCTCATCGTCGATAAATGCATACGCGCAGTGCCAAACGCCGATGTCCTTTATAAATACCTCTCTGCTTCCGCTGAGCCAGCTGATCTCAAATTCCTGATTCAGTCTGTTTTTGAAATAATCAGCCTGATTAGCCGATGAACTCAGCACATCACGGTCTGCGCAGTAGAATGTGGTCTGGAACATGGCACCGTCATATTCCGGAATGCAGCCTGCACCTATATCTTCGTAAGCGGCATAAGGATAGAGAGTAACAGGACTGTTTATCTCCATAAGCTCATTGTCCTCATCGTCAGGTGCGTAAATAAAGCCGTCGGAAATTATCCTTCCGAACATATCAATATAATCCTGTCTGCTGTATTCAGGATAGTCGTCCGGATCATAACTGTTCACTGTTCTGATGGCTTCTTCATAGTTTGCGAAAGGCAAAGGCTGCGTTTTATTACTCGGATTAGAAGGCTGCAGTGTCACAGGCGGTTCCGGAGTTTCTTTTTCGTTTTCTGTGGTAGTGGAAGGAGGAGGTGGTGGTTCCGGACTGATACGTTCTCCTGTGGTTGTCGGCGGTTCCGGCTTAACTGCTCGTTCTTCAGTTGTTACCGCCGGCTGCGGCTTTGAAGGAAAACCGGTTGTAACTTCAGCCTCTGCGGTAGGTTCAGGAACTGCCTGTCTTTCAGTAACAGGAGGCTCGGTCTTTCTCGCGGTTTCAGGCGCCGGTTCCTGTCGTTCTGTTTTCTGTGTGGAAGGAGCAGCTGTCGCGTTTGAACCTTCTGTTTTTACGGCCTCTGTTTCTGAACCGGTAACTGTGATATCAGTTTCAGTCGCAGTTACAGTGTCGAATGTGACTTCGGAAACAGTTTCCGTTCCGGTGGAATATGTTATCTCAGTGCCGGTATATACGGGAGCGCCGGTGGTGACATATTCCGAAACAACTGCAGTATCTGAGGCAGGATAATTATTAATTTCCGGAACAGATGCAGCTGCGGCAGCAGGAATGATGAAAAATCCCGGAGACAGAGTTTTCTTCGCCTTTTCAGGATCGTATACCTCAGCTTCACTGATGAAACGGTCTTCTATTTTTTCAACAGCATTTATAAGCTTTTCTTTTTTCATCAGTAAAACCCTCTTTCGTTCAAATATTTCCGGAGGCTCTTTCTTGTACGTGCCAGCATCATGTTTATGTTTTCTTCCTTTTCACCGCACAGATCGCTTATCTGAGCGTATGTATCAAGATACCAGTACCGGCGGATGAATATGAAACGCTTTTTGTAATCAAGACCGGCGATAAATTCGTTAAGGGCTTCGGAAAGCTCAGATTCGTCCGTGGTGTCTTCAATGCTGTCTGAAGTGTCGGCGATACATTCCTCCAGTTCGTCGAAAGCAAGTACACCCTCACTTTTTCTTTTGCCGCTTACAAGGTAGCGCAGACGGTTCATTGCATGATTTCTTATTATGCGGAAGAGAAATGCTCCCAGAAACTTCGGCCTTTCATCCGGCATACGGTTCCATGCCGTCATATAGGTGTCGTTAAGACACTCCTCGGCATCGGATATATCATTCAGTATGTTGCGGGCTACGTAAATGCACCGCTGTCTGTATTTTTTGTCCGTCTCTGCAATGGCCGACTCCGAACGCAGCCAGTAGAGATCAATTATATCCCGGTCTTCCAGCATGATTCACCTCCTTACATATATAAGTGTAATTTTTCTGCCGTTTCTAACATGTACAAATTAGAATTCGTATGTTCGTACAAATATTTTCAAACTTATTTGTGAAGTTTTATCCGATTTATGATATACTATT
>CADAPI010000220.1 GCA_902789705.1 uncultured Ruminococcus sp. | reverse complement strand
GGATCAATTTATAAATCTTCGAAGTGGTGCTTTGATTTATCGATCTGCCTGAATAAGCAGCTTAATCCATATGACCGTCGCGGTACATTGAGAATTTATCGACAGGATATTTTTCGATGTTTTTGAGTATCTGCCTGTCATCGGCACTGTCGAGAAGTGCTTTACGAGCTTTATGTATCTCGGCAGGAGCTCTGTGGTTTGAAGGTCCGCCTACGCATCCGTCCGTACAGGCCATGCCTTCAATGAAGTCCTCGTTCAGCTTTCCGGCTTTCAGCAGAGCAAGCGCCTTTTTGCATTCAAGTGCACCGGTGGCTTTGTAAAGGGTGATTCCGGATGTATCTTCGCCGCGTTCCTTCATACATTCAATAACTGCACTTGCAACGCCGCCTGCGGAAGCAAATCCTTTTCCGAATACTGAAGCTTCCTGATACTGTTCGTCAGTCGGTTCAAATTCAAGATCGCGTGAACGAAGAAGAACCTGAAGTTCGCCGAAGGTTATGGCATAGTCAGCGTTTCCTTCAACTGATTTATCAAGGGTTTCCCATTTTTTCGCGATACACGGCCCGATGAAGACAGTAACACAGTCAGGATGGAGTGCCTTCATATATCGTGAAACAGCGCACATAGGGGAAACTATTTCGGACATATTTTCCTTATACTGTTCCGGATAATTGTTTTTGAGCATATTTATAAAAGCAGGGCAGCAGGATGTAGTCATTTTTCTGCCTTCCTTTTTAGCTTCGCTCCATTCGGCACTTTCGTATGCAGCAGTTATGTCAGCTCCGAGTCCGACTTCAACCATATCGGAAAAACCGAGTTTAAGAAGAGCATTCTTAATGGACTGGAGTGTTACCTGTTCGCCGAACTGTCCTTCGATCGAAGGTGCACACATTGCAATAACGTTTTTACCGGCTTTTATTGCTTCTATTATCTGTACAAGATATGTTTTGGAGCTGATAGCCCCGAAAGGACAGCTGTGTATGCAGTGGCCGCAGTTTATGCATTTCGTTTCATCAATAACGCAGAAACCGTTCTCGTCGAATGAGACCGCACCGACCGGACAGACTTTTTTGCACGGTCTTACAAGATGAACAATAAATCCGTAAGGACAGGCTGCGGCACACTGGCCGCATTCCCTGCACTTGTTAGGATCTATGTTTGATCGTTTTTCACCTATGGAAACAGCTCCGAATTTACACGAACTGTAACACGCCTTGCCAAGACACAGACGGCAGTTGTCAGTTACTGTGTATGATGAGATAGGGCACTGGTCACAGGCAGCCTGCATTACCTGTACGACATTTTTCGAGTCCGGATTTGCTGTGGTGTTTTTTCCTCTCGCAAGTCGTATTCTCTGTGAGACCACTTCACGTTCCTTGTAAATACAGCACCTGTACTGCGGCTTGGGACCCGGAATAAGTTCGTACTTAAGTGCATCTATATGGTCTTCATCAAGTTTATCTTCCCATGCAAGCCTTGCAACGCTTTCAATGACTTTGTGTTTAAAGGAAATGAACATCTTGTCGTTTGTTATCATTAGTGTAGTGCCTCCGCTTCAGAATAATAGTGAACGCAAACTGAATTTTACGTTCACTATCAGTAAATCATCATTATTAATTTGCAGTTGTTTCAGCAGTTTCTGAAGCTTCGCCTGCAGTACCGGTTACTTCTTCAGCTTCGACAGGATCTCTGTATTCAGTTTTTGGTGTACTGTCTATCTCGATGTCCTTAGTGTATGTGAATTCAGAAATAACTTCAAGTTCCTTATCGCCGTCCTGCTGTGTGGACTTTACCTTAAGGATCATTCCTGACTTAGGATCGAGTGTGATAGTATCAGTGCCGATCTCTTCACCTTCCTGTGAGATCTTTACTGTTGCAATGTAATTGCCGTCCTTTTCGGTTACATTTTCAAGTGAGGCGTCAAAATCAATATAACCAAGAACTGTAGTCGAAAAAGTCTGATCGATATCTTCTTCCTTAAGTTCATTCTTGGTAATGCCCATCGGATTTTTGCTGTAAACGTAAGGATCATCCTTGTCATTTGAGATATAACCGCATGAGGAGTATGCATCAGGGTATTTTGACACATAGTTGACTTCGAGGAGGCTGCCGGTTTTCTTATAGCTTGTATAGAATTCACCGTCATCCATGTTCTCGATTCCGCTTCCGGAATAATCGATCACTTCCTTGAAACCGCCCTTGTATTCAACCATTTTTAAGGGTGATGAGTTTTCAATAAGCTTTTCGAGTGTTACCTCATCAGTTGAAGTGTAACAAGCTTTTGAACCTATAATAGAACTGTCACATCCGGTAAATGAAAGAGCCATAGCAGCGGTAAGAATAAATGCTGTTGAAGTTTTCATATGTATTCCATCCTTTAAAATCATATATATTGTAATTGTACCACGAAATTTTCTGCAGGTCAATCATTTGTTTGACTAATTATAAGAAGTGAAATAAAAAACACATTTCAGTGTTTCTCTAAGGAAACGCTGATTTATTCATAAATCAGCGAGGGGGTCCGGGGCGAAGCCACGGAAATCCCACTTTCTGACATCCGGCGAAGCCGGATGTCAGGTTTAATCAGTGTTTCCCTAAAAATCCAGTTGAATTATTATAATTGTTATGATATACTTAATAGTATGAAGAACATGGAGTTGACAAAAAGATGAAAATTAAATTTAATGAGAAATACAACACTATTGCATATTACACCGTTATGGTATTTGCAATATGCATACTTATTGTACTTCTGGCTTTCAGGTTTGATTCTTTTCTCGGAATCGTAGGAAGTATATTCAAGGCAATTTCTCCTGTAATATGGGGATTTGTTATCGCATATATCATGCAGCCTCTGGTAAGGACAATCGAAAGGTTTCTTACCATCAGGATCCTGAAAAAAAAGAAACAAAGCAAACTATGCAGGTCGGTAAGTATCATCATTGCTTCACTTATCGGTTTTTCAGCTATTATCGCTCTCGTTGCAATGGCTGTTCCGCAGATAGTTGAAAGTATTTCGACCCTGCTCAACAAAATGCCGGACTATCTTTATTCCCTGTATGTTTCCACTCTTGATTTTCTTGAGAAAAATCCTGAAATAAACGAACAGGTGACAGACTGGTTCCAGCAGCAGTACGTTACGATATCCGATCACGTCCTTGGATGGATAACTGATATCAAACCGGCTTTTGAACGATATTTTGTTCTCATCAAGGACGGTGTATTCAGTTTCCTTATGGGCATCAAGGATTTCCTTCTCGGCTATATCGTTTCGATCTATCTGCTTTACAGCAAGGAAAACTTTATAAGACAGGCCAAGAAATTTTTCTATGCTGTTCTCCCGAAGTCAGCATATGATACTGTAATGGTAAAGGGTGCTCACGCAAACACCATTTTCAGCGACTTCCTCGTTGGCAAGTCACTTGACTCATTCGTTATCGGAATGCTCTGTTTCATCGTAATGGTGATCTTCCAGTTCGATAATGCAATGCTCATAAGCTTTATCGTCGGAATCACAAACATGATCCCGTTCTTCGGACCATTCATCGGTGCTATTCCGTCAATCGTTCTTGTGCTTCTTACTCAGCCTCAGAAAACTGTAGTATTCATTATTATAATTCTTGTTCTGCAGCAGTTCGACGGCAACATTCTCGGACCTAAGATCCTCGGAAACAAGCTTAATCTCCCGACTTTCTGGATCATGTTTTCGATTTTCTTCTTCGGAAATCTTTTCGGTTTCGGAGGAATGCTCGCAGGTGTTCCTGTGTTCGCGGTAATCTATACTCTTACCAAGGAATTTGTTGATGAACGAATCAGAATAAAGAATCTTGAAATGCTTAAAAAGGGAATAACTGAAAGCGACAGGGAAATGCTTTCAGATTTTGAAGGCGAAGAATAAAAAATCAAAACCCGGATGTTCACACGAAGAATATCCGGGCTTTGTATTATAGCAGCTGTAATTCTTTAAAACATATGAAAAAGATCCGGATGAACTTCTCAAAGAAACTCATCCGGATCATTATTTTACTGTGGTTCCCAGACACCCTGCTGACGGATGCCTGTCTTTTTCGCTTCTTCAGTAAGCATATCGATCTCTTCGT
>CADAPI010000219.1 GCA_902789705.1 uncultured Ruminococcus sp. | reverse complement strand
AGAAAAGCAATTTCGGAAGATCTTAAGGACACAAGCGTTATCATGATCTCACAGCGTGCAACTTCGCTTAAAAACGCTGACAGAATAATCGTTATGGAAGACGGTAAATGCGAAGGTCTCGGAACAAATGACGAGCTTGAAAACTCATCCCCTGTTTACCGCGAGATCATCGATATTCAGAAGGCAGGTGAATGACCGTGAAGACGATGAAAAGAATTTTCTCATACACTGCTAAATACAGAAAGAATTTTGTTCTGGCTGTAATATTCGCGGTCATCGGCGTGGCAGGATCACTGCTTGTGCCGATACTCACGGGACGTGCGATAGACCATATAGTCGGAAAGAATGACGTGCAGTTTGACCGGATACTCCGTATACTTTTAACACTTGCGGCATCAGTCATCATAAGCAGCATTTCACAGTGGATAATGGCAAAGAATTCAAACATTCTTTCAAGCCTTACTGCACGTGACATACGAGACCAGTATCTTGAAAAACTTAGCCGTGTTCCGGTCGGATTCGTTGACAGCCGGTCACGAGGCGACCTTATAAGCCGTGCCTCGGTTGAT
This sequence comes from uncultured Ruminococcus sp., assembly GCA_902789705.1. Classification (GTDB taxonomy): domain Bacteria; phylum Bacillota; class Clostridia; order Oscillospirales; family Ruminococcaceae; genus HUN007. The sequence continues at coordinate 3,533 of CADAPI010000219.1, read as the reverse complement.
ATTGAAACTGTTTCCGATGCTCTGACCCAGGGATTTACACAGTTTCTCACCGGTATTGTTACCATCGCCGGAACGCTCATCTTTATGGTGTGCATCGATCTTAAGATCGCACTCATCGTTATAGTACTGACACCACTCTCACTGGCGGCAGCATGGATAATCGCAAAGCTCACTCACAACGCATTTACCGATCAGTCCACTGTCCGCGGAAAACTTTCCGGACTTGCTGACGAGATGATAAAGAACCAGAATCTTGTAGAAGCATTTGACTACACGGAAAAAGCTGAGGAAAGATTCGAGGCTATAAATGACAGGTTCGGTTCATCCGGACTCAAGGCTACCTTCCTTTCTTCCATGACAAATCCGGTGACACGTTTTATAAACGGTATCATCTACGCACTTGTCGGAATGTTCGGTGCTCTCAGCGTTGTAAAAGGACGCATAACAGTTGGCACGCTGGTAAGCTTTCTTTCATATGCCAACCAGTACACCAAGCCTTTCAACGAGATCTCCGGCGTTGTTTCGGAACTCCAGAATGCGCTCGCATCTGCCGAACGTGTTTTTGCAGTTATCGACTCTGACGACGAGGAACCGGACGACGGCAAACCGCTGCTTGAAGATCCTGACGGATCGGTACTGTTTAACAACATCAGTTTTTCATACGTACCGGAAAAGCCGCTGCTCACTGACATTACCATCGACGTAAAACCAGGTCAGCGTGTTGCCATCGTCGGTCCGACCGGATGCGGCAAGACTACGCTTATCAATCTTATAATGAGATTCTACGACACCACGGACGGAAGCGTTATCATTTCAGGGAAAAATGTACGTGACGTGACCCGTAACAGCCTGCGATCCTGCTTCGGCATGGTACTTCAGGAAACCTGGCTCTTCAACGGCACTATACGTGAAAATATCGCCTACGGCAAACCGGATGCCACTGAAGATGAGATATTAAAAGCAGCCAAAGCAGCTCACGCTCACAGCTTTATCAAGCGTCTTCCGGAAGGATACGACACAGTCATCGGTGAAAACGGCGGCAGTCTTTCGCAGGGACAGAAGCAGCTGCTCACCATCGCAAGAATAATGCTCACCGACCCGCCGATGCTCATCCTCGATGAAGCCACAAGTAACATAGATATCCGTACCGAAGTAAAGATCCAGAAAGCCTTCGAGGAACTTATGAAAGGCAAAACCAGCTTCATAATCGCCCACAGACTTTCGACTATCAGAAACACCGACATGATACTTGTAATGCGCGACGGAAACATAGTCGAGCACGGCAGTCATAAGGAACTGATAAATCAGAACGGTTTCTACAGACAGCTTTACGAAGCAGCATCTGCAAGTAAATAAAACAACAGCCCGCATCACTTTTTTCTATGGTATCCGCTGCGATGCAGCGGATAATAATTACTGCCTCCCGGATAGGCGGCAGTTACCTTTATTTAATTTTGTACGTACAGTCAACGAAAAAACCGTCTGAACATATAGTTCAGACGGTTTTGATTTGGTTGCGGGAGCTGGATTTGAACCAACGACCTTCGGGTTATGAGCCCGACGAGCTACCGAGCTGCTCCATCCCGCGTTCTCGACCGTTATCTATTATACCACTTTCAGAGTGCCGTGTCAACAGTTTTTTCGCATACACATCTGACAGATTTCACTGTGCAAAAAAGAAGATTTTTGTATTCATTTTTCTGAAGCGGTGATCAGATGGTATTTTACCGATTGACCGGATGGTGTTTTTCGGGTTATAATATTGATAACGATAATTTGAATACCGTATCCGGAGCAGCCTGACCGGCTGTACGGACCGGCAGTGACAGCAGTGATAAGAGGGACCGAAATGGGAATAATAAAAAATTACGCAGATGCAGATAATATAAGGATCTCGTGGTACACAAAAAAAACGGACCTGTTAGGTCCGTTTTTAAGATCGGTATTATGGGTACAGGGATGCAGCCGGAACTGTCCGGGCTGTATTGCAGAGCACACTCATTCGCCTGAGGGGGGTGAAGTGGTTCTTATTGGTGATATAGCAAAAGAGTTTATCGCTGTTACTGAAACGGAAGGAATGACCGTTTCGGGAGGTGAACCGTTTCATCAGGCGGACAGGCTCTGCATGCTCACAGGAGAGATAAGAAAGAGCCGTCCCGGATACGGGCTGATCATCTATACCGGATATACTTATGAGGAGCTGACAGCCTCGGATGAGAAGTCTGTGAAGGAACTTCTCGGAATGACTGATATACTCATCGACGGAGCCTATGTGAAGGAGCTCGATGATAACGCCGGCCTTCGCGGCTCGTCGAACCAGCGCGTCATTCCCCTGACTGACAGATATTCTGAGCAAATGGAAATGTATTTAAATCCTGCTGCCAGAAAGAACAGCATGGAAATAAACGGAGAGATTTTCAGAATGACAGGCATCCCGTCGCAGAGCTCAAAGGAGCTTATGAAGAAACTCGGGATTATTTGATCTCAAGTCTTCTCTTTTCCTGTGACTGAGTCAATTTCGGCATTGTTACCTTCAGAACGCCGTCATTGTATTCTGCGGAAATGTTATCGGAATCGATACCTGCAATGCCGAAGCTTCTGCTGTACATGCCGGAATATCTTTCTTTCCTGATGAACTTTCCGTCTTCATTCTTTTCTTCCTTTTTCTCTTCATGTTTAGCGGAGATAGTCAGAAGATCCTTTGAAATATCTATGCTTATATCTTCCTTTTTAAATCCCGGAAGATCGGCTTCAAGAACATACTCAGTATCTGACTCCTGAATATCTGTTCTGAATTCCTGTTCAGGTCTGTGCATTGGCATCATTCTGTTGCCGAAGAATTCTTTTTCAAAATCATCAAACGGATTAAAGATATCGTAACCTTTTCTTTCAAATGGTGTAAGTCCAAACATAAATTATTCCTCCTTGTAATTGTACACACTGTTCTGTCAGCGGTTTACGGAGGATATGCGTCCTCGTTAGTATCTGAAACCGCTGGCAGATTTTTCTGCTTCTTTTTCTGATATGATCTTTTTTAATGATTCCATTGGAACCGCCTCTTTCATGTTCTTTATTTCCTTTCGGTGATTATTATATTACACCCCGATTATGACAGAATTGTGAACAACAGATGAAAAATTAGCACTCTCGATGTGAGAGTGCTAATCACAAAGAAATACTGTATCGCAAAAAAAGCAGCGCCATTCCCGAATGACGCTGCTTTCGCATTTATAAGTAAGGGAAACGCTGATTTATTCATAAATCAGCGTGGGGCTTCGGGGCGAAGCCCCGCAAATCCCACCTCCGGAAATCCGGCGAAGCCGGATTTTCGATTAAATCAGTGTTTCCTAAGTATATGATCAGCTGCTCTTTCTGAAGTTTTTGTCGGTAAGAATTCTGGCAGCTATAAGTCCGAGAGGAAGTGCGGCTATTAGCATTATCGCCTTTGAAAGCCACATGATGCCTGTATTTACATCGTTGAGTCCCAGGTAGTAGATACCCTTGTAGAGGAACATTCCCGGAACCATGATAAC
>CADAPI010000218.1 GCA_902789705.1 uncultured Ruminococcus sp. | reverse complement strand
GCCGGATTTTTTTACAGTAAAGGAAAAAATCTTTTTTGGGCGTTCATTATAATTTATTCAAAAGCCTTGATTTTTCAGAATAAATGTGCTATAATTATAAAAGTTTTTGAGACTTTTACAGCAGTTAAAGTCCCGGAAAGCTGATCAATAACAGAGTTATTATCCGGAATATAGGTGTGTGGGCCCTGTGCAATGAGACACCGTGAACCATGTCAGGCGGGGAACCGAGCAGCATTAAGCGGATCGTTTTGTGTGCCGCAGCAAGCCTGCACACCTATGTTCCGGATTTTATTATAATGGTCCGAAGGGAAGGAATGTAGATGTACACTGCTTTATACAGAAAGTGGAGGCCGCTGACATTTGACGACGTGGTATCCCAGCCGCACATTACTACTACCCTGCGTAATCAGATCATTAACGGTAAAACGGCACATGCCTATCTTTTTACAGGTTCAAGAGGTACGGGTAAAACCACCTGTGCACGAATCTTTGCGAAGGCAATAAACTGTGAGCATAATTCAGGCGGAGCACCGTGTCTTGAATGCGATATCTGCCGTGATGCTGACAATTTTGCTCTTTCCGACATCATCGAGATCGACGCTGCGTCGAACAACGGTGTCGATGACATACGTGATCTTCGTGAAGGTGCGGTTTTCACACCTGAACGCTGTAAATACAAAGTATATATAATCGACGAAGTACACATGCTTTCAGTCAATGCATTCAATGCACTTCTGAAAATAATGGAAGAGCCGCCTGAGTATGTAAAGTTCATTCTTGCAACCACTGAAATACACAAGGTACCGGCAACGATCGCTTCCAGGTGTCAGCGTTACGATTTCAGAAGAATTCTTCCGGATGACATAGCAAAGCGTCTTTTATATATTGCCTCACAGGAAAAAATAGCACTTGATGACGAAGCTGCCTTTCTCATTGCAAAGATAGCTGACGGCGGTATGCGAGATGCTCTCTCGCTGCTTGATCAGTGCATAGCTTTTTCAGACAATGTAACTGCGGAAACTGTTTCGATGGCTGCCGGTATAGCAGGCCGCGATCAGATATTCGGCATTATGGAGTCAATATCGGAAAAGGATCCGGCTAAGGCTGTCGCATTTATCGACGAGCTTTATGCAGGTTCCAAGGATATGTCCAGACTTTGTGAGGAACTCATATTTCAGTTCAGAAATTTAATGCTTATAAAAATCGGTCAGAAAGATACAGGAATTATCGCCTGCATGCCGGATGAACTCGAAAGACTGAAAAGTCTTGCTGAGAAGACGGAACTTCAGGAGATATTTACAAGACTTTCTGCTCTTCAGGACTGCAGCGAGAAAATGCTCCGTGCAGTAAACAAGAGAGTCGAGATCGAAATGTGTATCATTCGTCTGGCTTCAGGAATTCAGACGGCGGCACCGGTCACCTCCGGCCCGTCACAGGAACTTTCTGCAAGAATAAGTGAGCTTGAAAGAAAGCTTGCCTCCGGCAGAGTTGCAGTTTCAGAAGAACCTAAGCGTCAGGAATACTATCAGAAGCATTCTGATCCTCAGGTCGATTTTACAAAAATCGATAAAAGCAGTGTAAAACCGGTTGCAAACTGGGCTGAAGTATTAGCGAAATTTTCCGAGACAAATCCGGCTGTTTCAGCAAGCCTTACTGATTCAAAGGCTTTTGTAAGCGGCGACGGATTGTTTATAATAGCACATAATCCTTTCTTCCTTGAACTTTTCCGCAGCAAGGAAAATGCGGCGATGCTTGGCGATGCTATCGAAAGCGTGCTTGGCAAGCGTTATGCTGTAAAGGCGAAATGCGATGCCCAGACTAAGGAAGAAGAAAAAAATGCTATCAGGCTGATTGAAAAGGCAAACAAAATGAATCTGGATGTACATCCGGAATAGTCTAGTATGATCAGCAAAAACATAAACCAAATAAATATAAAGGAGTTTACGAAAAGATGAAAGCAAGAGTACCAAAGCAGAACATGGGCGGCGGAGCCCAGAACATGAACGCAATGATCAAGCAGGCTCAGAAGATGCAGGACGAGATCACAAAACTTCAGGATGATATCGAAGAACGTGAATTCTCTGCAACTGCAGGCGGCGGAGCTGTTGAAGTTGTTCTTTACGGTAAGAAGACTATCAAGTCACTTACTATCAAGCCGGAAGTTGTAGATAAGGACGATGTTGAAATGCTTCAGGATCTCGTAATCAGCGCAGTAAACGAAGCTATCGGCAAGATTGAGGAAACAACTGAAGAAGAAATGTCAAAGATCACTGGCGGAGTTTCACTCCCTGGCTTATTCTGATAAATGGCTGAATCGAACGCACTGCCTATAGTTCTTCTGGCAGAGCAGTTTGCACGTCTTCCCGGTATAGGAATGAAGACGGCACAGCGCCTTGCATATCACGTAACATCGATGTCCGAAGGCGAAGTAAATGACTTTGCCGAGGCTCTGATAAACGTCAAGAAAAAAGTAAGGTTGTGTTCCGTGTGTCAGAACATGACAGACCGTGAGGTCTGCCCGCTGTGCAGCGATACGCGAAGGAACAAAAAGATCATTTGTGTTGTTGAAGGACCGAAGGACGTTACTGCAATCGAGAGGACCGGTGAGTACAACGGACTTTATCACGTACTTCACGGACTTATTTCCCCGATTGATGGTATTACACCTGACAAGCTCCGTATAAAGGAACTTGTAGCCAGATTACAGGCTGATCCTGAAATAACCGAAGTAATAATGGCGACCAACCCTACAGTTGAGGGTGATGCAACAGCGATGTACATTTCAAGGCTTATAAAACCTGCCGGTATCAAAGTCACGAGACTTGCATTCGGACTTCCTGTCGGCGGAGTGCTTGAATATGCTGATGAAATTACGCTGTTCCGTGCTATTGAAAACAGAAATGAGATATAAAAAGAGTGAACTGTTTCATTTTATTATGAACAGTTCACTTTTTTGTTTTATGATTTAGCCGGAAAATGCGGAGCTTCGCCCCGTGCCCCGCGCTGATTTATGAATAAATCAGCGTTTTACTATATTCCGAAGAATTTTATTCCGTTTTCGCAGGTTCTGCTTATGAGCTCCTGAGTATCACATCCCAGAACTTCGGCTGCTTTTTCAGCTGTATATGCGATCATTGAGCTGTCACAGCGCTTGCCGCGGAACGGTACAGGTGCCATGTACGGACAGTCTGTTTCAAGCATAAGTCTGTCTGCCGGTACTTCCTTGAGCGCTTCCAGAGCCTTCTTGGCGTTTTTAAAAGTAAGAACGCCTGTAAAGCTTATGTGAAGTCCGAGGTTTATGATTTCCCGTGCTGTCTCAGCGGAACCCGAGAAGCAGTGGACAACGCCTTTTGCAGGGCGGTATTTTTTCAGAAGATCAAGATTGTCCTTTGTGGCTTCGCGTGCGTGTATTATAACGGGAAGATCAAGTTTATTTGCAAGTTCAAGCTGGCGTGAATAAATTTCGATCTGTTTTTCGCGGTCAAAGCCCTCGTAGTGATAGTCAAGGCCTATTTCGCCTACCGCTTTTATTTTGTCACGGTTTTCTGTTATAAGTTTTTCGAGCTTTTGGATGTAGTCGCCTTCCGCTGTATCGGCACATTCCGGATGTATTCCCGCTGCGCAGTACATGAAATCAAAATTCCGGCTCAGTTCAAGTGACTGTACAGAATCTTCGTAGCTTGAAACGGCAAGCATGATATACTTTACGCCGTTTTCATGAATGTTTTTTATGACGTCCATTCTGTCTTCATCAAAAGCATGATCGGTATAGTGTGAGTGAGTGTCGAAAATATCAGAATACATGTTTGTTATTCCTTTCAGTAAAATGGCTGCCGTGCGGCAGCCATTGTTTTTATTTAAGTCCTGAATCAGCTTTGAGCTGTTTGAGTGCGTCCTTGTCGAGTGTGAGTCCCTGCTCGGCATTTCCCTTGGCAGCAGGTACACGGTAAGTTGAAACGTACTGTGTTGAGCTGAATATGTATTCAACAGCCTTTTTCTGATTTTCGTAGTCAAGAGCTGTTATATCGGTTTCAACCAGGTCGATATCCTTTTCATAGGCGTACTCGAGCATATCTGCTGTGATTTTGGTGGTAGTGCCTCCGAGCATATCGGCGAA
>CADAPI010000217.1 GCA_902789705.1 uncultured Ruminococcus sp. | reverse complement strand
TCGCTTGACGGAAAATCCGGTGAACGTGCCGGAAGTCTCGCACACGGCGAAAAGCAGTGGCTTGAGATTGCAATGCAGCTCGTATCAAAACCGGAAATAATAATGCTTGACGAACCGGCTGCCGGTATGGGAAAGCCTGAAACTTTTAAAACAGGTGAGATCCTTAAGGAAATAAAGAAAGACTGTACAATAATTGTTATCGAGCATGATATGGATTTTGTAAAACAGGCAGCTGATATAGTTACTGTACTGCATGAAGGGAAATTCCTTATGGAAGGAAATGTGAATGAAGTCCTGGCAGATAAAACTGTACAGGCAGTATATCTCGGACGAGGCGGTGAACACGATGCTTAAGGTAAACGGAATGAGTTCTTACTACGGGGAGAGCATGGTCATTGATGACTTAAGTTTTGAAGTCCCGAAAGGGAAAATTGTCGGTCTTATCGGAAGAAACGGTGTAGGTAAAAGCACAACACTGAAAAGTATCATGGGAATAGTTAAAACTCCGTCCGGTTCAGTAATGTTTGACGGAGAAGAGATAATAAAGAAACCGTCATATGAACGTGTAAGGCTTGGAATAGGTTATGTCCCTCAGGGACGTGATATTTTTCCGCAGATGACCGTTCAGGAAAATATAGAACTTGGTCTTCAGCCGCTGGGTGGTAAGGGAAAGATTCCGGATTATATATTCGATCTGTTTCCTATACTTCCGAAATTCGCAAAGCGAAAAGGCGGTGATCTTTCAGGCGGTCAGCAGCAGCAGCTTGCCATAGCGAGAGCGCTGGTCGCAGAGCCGAAAATACTCATTCTGGATGAACCGACTGAAGGAATCCAGCCGTCTATAATCCAGAATATCGGAGCGGCAATCAAAAAAATAAATGAATGGAAAGGAATATCTATTCTTCTGGTGGAGCAGTATCTTGATTTCGTAATGGAACACACGGACAGTTTATACGTAATGGAAAAGGGAAGTATCATTTATCAGAATACAACATCAGACGCAGATAAAACAGAAGTCCAGAAGCTGATGACAGATTAGAATAGCAAGCAGAATATATGAATGAAGAAAAACTATATTACTCTGATGCAGAAAATGAGAACCGTTACCGTGCATCGGAAAACAATGATCTGAATCTGTTTTTTGCCGCAGTGGCACATGAACTTAAATCGCCGGTGAACTCTCTGATCATGCTTGTTGATCTGCTCAGGAATGAAGCCGATGAACGCAATGACGAATCACTTAAAGAGTTAGCCGGTATTCTCAGTAATAAGGCATCCGGTATTTCTGAAAAGATAGAAAGCCTGATGGATTTTTCAAGAATAAGCAGTCTTATACCGGAAATAGAACCGGTTTATATAGGTGCGCTTTTTAATGATGTTTTTGATGAACTTCATTCACTTGAACCGGACCGGAACATTATACTGGAACTTGATGAACTTCCGGTAATAAACGGTGATGATGTACTTATAGAAATACTTGTAAAAAACCTGCTTTCAAACGCAATAAAATTTTCGGCTGTAAGAGAAAAAGCGGTTATTACTGTTAGTTACAGCAATGACCGCGATCATCATATAATTTCCGTCAGAGATAACGGAATTGGATTTGAAATGAAAGATGCAGACAGCATTTTTCAGATATTCACAAGACTTAATGCATCTGAAAAATATGAAGGTCACGGAGTTGGACTTGCTCTGTGCCGCCGGATAATGACACGACACGGAGGACGGATAGAAGCCCGAAGTGTTCCGGATGAAGGCACAGAGTTTATTCTTTATTTTCCTAAGCAGGTTTGTCCGGTATGATCCTCGTCGAATGCAACCCTGATAGTATCATCCTCATAATCCGGATTATTACGGGTTACTGACTTACGATTCACTTAATTTTTTGAAAAGTCGATAGATATAAACCTGAATTCACGGTCAGTATTTTTCGTCCTGATTTTCACACTTGACAAACGGATATTTTTGGTATATACTTATATCATACAAGCAAGGGTGCTGTTTTTCAGCACCCTTTTTCTGTTTTCTGGAGGTAAATATGAAAGACGGATTTATAAAAACAGCCTGCGCTACACCGGAGCTGAAAGTTGCAGACTGCATATACAACGCAGACAGGATAATAGATCTTATAAAGGAAGCTCATGACAAGGGTGTAAAGATACTGTGCTTCCCTGAACTTTCGGTTACGGGTTACACCTGTGGAGACTTATTTCTGCAGGATGCGCTTCTGACCTCGGCAAAGACTGAGCTTGTGCGCATAATCAGAGAAACGTCACAGCTTGATATAGCGGCTGTTGTCGGCATACCTCTGACGGTTTACGGAAAACTTTATAACTGCGCTGTTGTCATTAACAAGGGAAAAGTGACAGGAGCGGTGGCAAAGAAGAATATTCCTAACTACAACGAATTCTACGAAGTGCGTCATTTTACTCCTGCAGAGGAGGGGCTTTGTGCTGATATACGGCTTGATGATGAATATTCAGTTCACCTTGAGGATACGCTGTTTACCTGTACAGAACTTCCGGAGCTTATATTCGGCATAGAGATATGCGAGGATATGTGGGTAAGTTCGCCGCCGTCGGAACAGCTTGCCGGACGTGGTGCGGTGATAGTATTCAATCTTTCTGCCAGTGATGAAGTTATAGGCAAGGCTGAATACCGCAGGACACTCATAAAGGCAAGATCAGGTTCGCTTGCATGTGCCTATGCTTACGCGGATTCGGGAATAGGCGAATCAACGCAGGATATGGTGTTTGCAGGTCATAATATCATAGCGGAAAATGGTTCAGTCCTAGCAGAATCGAAGCCGTTCACGAGCGGCCTGACCATCGCCGATATCGACATAAAGAAGCTGATACATGAGCGAAGGAGAATGAACACTTTCAGAACGTTACCTGCGGGAAAAACCTCTGAGTTTTCTCTTGAAGTAACTGATACACGGCTGGACAGAACCTTTGCAGGAACTCCTTTCGTTCCAACTGATAAGAAAGCCCTTGACAGCAGGTGCAGTGAGATACTCACCATGCAGGCGGTTGGACTTATGAGCAGAATGCGGCATATAGGCTGTAAAACTGCGGTACTGGGACTTTCGGGCGGACTTGACTCAACTCTTGCTCTTATCGTTACAGTTCACGCCTTTGATATGCTTGGACTTGACCGAAAGGGTATCCGCGCTGTTACTATGCCTTGCTTCGGCACGACCGACAGAACATACAACAATGCCTGCGAGCTTGCGAAAGCCTACGGTGCGACTCTCGAAGAGATAAACATCTGTAAGAGCGTGACGCAGCATTTTGAGGATATCGGACAAAGTGCCGATGTGCAAGATGTTACCTATGAGAATTCACAGGCAAGAGAGCGCACGCAGATACTCATGGACAAGGCAAATCAGCTTGGAGGCATTGTCATCGGTACGGGCGATCTTTCCGAGCTTGCTCTCGGCTGGGCGACCTATAACGGCGATCATATGTCGATGTATGCGGTAAATGCTTCTATCCCGAAAACGCTTGTACGCTGGCTTGTCGGCTATGAATCGCAGATATCCGATGGTATTTTGAAAAAGGTGCTGGACGATATACTTGATACCCCGGTCAGTCCGGAACTTCTTCCGCCTGATGAAAACGGCACTATCTCGCAGAAAACCGAAGATATCGTCGGACCGTATGAGCTGCATGACTTCTTCATGTACTATATGCTGAGATGGGGATTCTCACCGCTTAAGATATTCCGCATAGCCTGCAGGACTTTTGAAGGTGCATACCCGAAAGAGGTCATACTCAAATGGCTTAAATCTTTCATCCGCCGTTTCTTCTCACAGCAGTTCAAACGTTCCTGCCTGCCGGATGCACCGAAGGTCGGTACGGTAACATTGTCTCCGAGAGGCGACTGGCGCATGCCGAGTGATGCTCAGGCAAATATCTGGCTGAAAGAACTTGATGATCAGGTGCGTCTGTGATGTACCTGTACTATGGTAAGCACGCCTGCGGGCGTGCTTTTTCTGGTTTATATGAATGTTTGTGCAACTGTGCCAGTATATAAGGAAACGATTTAAAAAATATTAAAAATCAATGGAGATAAATCATGGTTTCGTGTGTATAATGAATAGAAAGCACATAATTGCTTTGAATGAACATTATCATTCGGACAGGCGGCTTTAACCATTAATAACAAATGTTCTCGCCCCTCTGTAATGTGGGGGTAAATGAAAGGAATGTATCTGTATGAAAAAAATAATAGCAGGAATTATGGCAGTATCGATTATGGCTTCATGCGCACTTCCGTCAGTTTATGCGGAAGAGGTTTCGGTGGAAAACGTTTCTTCTGTATCTGAAGCAAAGACAGAAAGCGGATATACAGGAACGATGAAAGAGATCATTGAAAAGTATGAAGCTGAAGGGGCACTTGTTTTTGATCTGGCCCGTGATGAAGGAAGACATAATCTTAAAACACTCGTTATTGAACCGGACGGCAAAGTTCATTACTTAACCGATGAGTCGTATGATATCGTTACGATGAAGGAC
>CADAPI010000216.1 GCA_902789705.1 uncultured Ruminococcus sp. | reverse complement strand
TCCAGCCGTATACGCAGAGTCTTGAGTTACCCTGTGAGCTTGCTGAATAGTCAGCTGCATAGTCCATTACGATCGGACCGTATTCTGTAGCCTTCTTTGAAGCGTCATAGTTTCTGCCCCGGCGGGCAAGGAAGTTACCGCTTGAAACCTGAGCACTCCATTCTGTGCTGAATGTACCGCCGCTTCCAAGTGTCATTGAACCGCTTCCGCCTGTGTTGTCAAGCCAGATCTCGTAGCTGTAGCCGTCAACGTTGTCGGCTTTGTGCTGATTCTGACCGTTGCCTACAGTGAATTTCTGTCCGGCCTGATCAGCTGCCTTAACTGTAAGGACGTCCGATAAGCTGATCAGTTCAGCCGGAGATGCGATTGAAAATACCATTGATAATGCGATGAAACCGCTTAATACTTTTCTAGTGCGTTTCATTGTGTATCACCTCTTTCTGTTTATTGATTTTATCATATTATACAATATTGTCAAGACTGCTTAAATTTTGTCTTTTATATGTCATGAATATGACCAAAATTCACAGTTTTTTCGTTTTGGGCTATTTGGAAATATAAAACGCAAAACAGTGTGCCCGTTTAGACGAAATCAACAACCGAATATGGCGGCAATTTGTCGAAAGTATGACGATGTTAAATACTGGTTCTTGTGATACAATGGCAGTTATAACTTGTATGCGAAAAAAATTATACATATCAAAGTTCGTTAAAATCAGCTTGTTTTGCTAATTTTCAGCTTCTATATGTAATTATATGGTTTGAGTAATGAATCGCAGGGTATAACTGATATGTTAATAATTATATAGCTTTAAATCATATATTAAGTATTCATATTAAACAATAAATTATTGAAAAAACATCATTAATGTGTTATTATATAATAAAAGAGATATAGATAATCACCTGCTGTATGAATATTATTTAAAGAAAAAAGGCAAAAAAAGGACACACAGACGAGGCCGTCCGGACAGCAATAAACGGGTAGTCCGGCGAAAATATAATTTTTTATTACGGAGTGGTCGAAATGAATATTCCAGGCTACAAGGACGCAGTAAGCGGTTCCCTCTATAACATCGGAAATACCCTCAGGCTTCGCAGAGCACTTGAAAAGAAAAATATAAATCTGGCATTTGCCGGAGGATCTGTTACAAAAGGATGGGACGGAAGCAAGTATCTTGAAAAAAACTATACTGACTTCGTAACTGATTTTCTGAAAGGTGAATATCCTGACAAAAAAATCAGAATTTCAAATCTGTCCACAGAAAGTGCAAATTCATTCATAGGCCTGTCTATCACAGACAAGGTTATCGAGGAAGCAGATCCTGACATTGTATTTATAGAATATGCAGTAAATAATGAGTGCGGTCATGATCACATCGTTTCATACGAAAGCCTCGTTGAACGTATGCTGGCTCTTCCTTCTGCACCGGCAGTTGTACTTGTTTTCCTTATAAACAAGTCTCTCTATACCAGTCAGGGATATATGAAAATAATCGGTTCACACTACGGACTTTTATCAGTAAGTGTTGCCGATTCACTTAAGAAAATGCTCGATGACGGTTTTGACTGGTCAGTTTATTCCGACGATGTTATTCACCCTAATACATGGGGACACCGCTTCATCGCAGACTGTGTTATAAATGCACTTAAGGAAGCAGGAAACAAGACAGATGACACTGAGTACGTTCTTCCGGATGCAATCTATTCTCTTGACTATGCAGATTATCATACATACGGCACTGATGATTCACATGTAAAGAAAAAGGGATTTGAAGATATATCCTGTCCGGAATACGGCGAATTTTTCAACAATGGTGTCCGCTATACCGGTACAAATGATGCAAGTGTGCGGTTCGAAGGCGAGTTTAAAACCCTCTTTGCAGCTTATGTACATGACAAGACAGATCGTTTCAGCGACGCTGATGTCATGATCGACGGCGAAAAGAAAGCTGTTCTTCAGGGACGAAGCATCTACGGCTGGGGAAATGTCGTACTTAAAAATGTCTTCAGTTTTGAGACCCGCGGAAAACACTCAGTCGAACTTAAAGTAAGGGATAAAAAGAAAGACTTTATTCTTATTGAGTTCGGCGTAAGCTGATACGCTTAAATTTTTTTAGTAAACGATATGCTTACGAGCAAACGTAGTTTGCGGATCTGCATTGCAATATTAATAATTTAGTTTGTTTTTATCCGCAGACCTGTTTTGCAGGTTCTGCGGATATGTATTTATATGTACGAAGGCAGATTTTTACGTTAGAGGCTTTTAAACTTGAACGCGCTGATCAGATCAGTGCAGGGGAGACGGGATGAAGCGAATCCGCGTTAATTCCCGTTATCACATTATACAGAAAGAGCATCCTCCTTTCGGGAAGATGCTCTTTCTGTTTGTAATTGTATATTTATAATGTATCAGTCTGCGAAGTAGCTTACGCCGCTTTCGAAGATAAACTGATCTTTGTCACCCTGAACGTTCTTGCAGACGTCAGTACCTTTTCTTTCGCTGTGGCCCATCTTACCGAGAACACGTCCGTCAGGGGAGGTGATACCTTCGATGGCTGCCATTGATGTATTCGGATTGAATCTGATATTCATTGTAGGATCGCCGTTCATGTCAACGTACTGTGTAGCAATCTGTCCGTTTTCAGCAAGCTTCTTTATAAGTGCTTCCGGAGCTACGAAACGTCCTTCGCCGTGTGAGATAGCGATGGAGTGGATCTGGTCAACACTTGTACGTGCAAGCCATGGAGATTTGTTTGAAGCGATTCTTGTTCTTACCATCATTGACTGGTGTCTTGCGATAGTGTTGAATGTAAGTGTAGGTGATTCATCTGTCATGTCAGTGATCTCACCGAATGGTACAAGACCGAGCTTGATGAGTGCCTGGAAGCCGTTGCAGATACCGAGCATGAGACCGTCACGGTTTTTGAGAAGTTCGTGAACAGCGTCCTTGATTCTTGCATTTCTGAAGAATGCTGTGATGAACTTACCGCTTCCTTCAGGTTCGTCACCGCCGCTGAATCCGCCAGGGATCATGATGATCTGTGAGTTTCTGATAGCCTTTTCGATCTGGTTTACTGATTCCTCAATAGCAGAAGCAGAAAGGTTCTTGATTACGATTGTTTCAGTAACAGCGCCAGCCTTTTCAAAAGCTCTTGCAGTATCGTATTCGCAGTTTGTACCAGGGAATACAGGAATAAGAACTCTTGGCTTAGCAATCTTGACTGCAGGTCTTGCAGTGTTCTTCTTGTCATATCTGTAAGCTTCCGGCTTTGTATCTTCTGTCTTTATGATGCATGGGTAAACAGGTTCAAGCTTTGATTCCCATGCACTGAGAAGTGATTCAACTGAAACTGTGTAGTCGATGTTGTCGATAACAGCATCATATGTAACTTCACCGATAACTGATTCGCTGCCCTTTGTAGCACCGATAACTTCAACGATGAATGAGCCGTAGCAAGGAGCGAAGAGCTGTTCTTCATCAAGCTTCTTTGTGAATCTGAAGCCGAGCTTGTTACCGAAGCACATCTTTGCGATACCTTCAGCAACGCCTGCACCAGCTGTTGTCCATACTGCAGCAGCACGTCCTGATTCTGTAAGAGCTTCAACCTTTTCAAAGCATCTTCTTACGCTGTCAAAGTCAGGAAGACCGTTTTCATCGTACTTAGGTGTGATGAGGATAACGCTGTTGCCAGGTGTCTTGAATTCAGGTGAAACTACCTTGCCGCTCTTTGCTGTTGATACTGCAAATGAAACGAGGGTAGGAGGTACGTCTATGTTTTCGAATGTACCGGACATTGAGTCCTTGCCTCCGATAGCGCCGCAGCCGAATTCAAGCTGTGCCTTGAGAGCACCGAGAAGTGCAGCGAAAGGCTTGCCCCATCTTGCCGGGTCATTCTGTGTTCTTTCAAAGTATTCCTGGAAAGTGAGCCAGCACTTTTTGCTGCTTCCGCCTGCTGCAACTACCTTTGCGATAGATTCGATAACAGCGAGTATCGCGCCGTGGTACGGGCTCTTTTCGCTTATTACAGGATTGTAGCCCCAGCCCATGATGGAAGCTGTTGTTGTTTCGCCGTTAAGTACCGGGATCTTGGCAGCCATTGCCTGTGAAGGTGTGAGCTGGTAAACGCCGCCGAAAGGCATGAGAACTGACATTTCTACAAGACCTTTCTGTGAGCATACGTTGAGGTTGGAGATCATCTGTGTCCATCCTTCAGCGTCGTCTGAATATTCAGGAGTTATTCCTGTAACCGGTTCGGTAACTCTTACGTCTGTGTGCTTTACAGCGCCGTTTGAGTTGAGGAAGTCTCTTGAAAGATCAACGATAGTCTTTCCGTTCCAGTTCATTCTAAGTCTGCAGTCATCTGTAACGTCAGCCACCTTTGTAGCCTCGATGTTTTCCTTTGCAGCTTCAGCCATGAATTTTTCTGTATCTTCAGCAGCTATAACAACTGCCATTCTTTCCTGTGATTCCGAGATAGCTATTTCAGTACCGTCAAGGCCGTCGTACTTCTTCGGAACTGAGTCGAGGTCGATGAGAAGACCGTCTGTAAGTTCACCTATAGCAACAGATACACCGCCTGCACCGAAGTCGTTGCAGCGCTTGATCATTGATGTAACGTCCTTGTTTCTGAAAAGTCTCTGAAGCTTTCTTTCCTCAGGAGGATTACCCTTCTGAACTTCAGCACCGCAGCTTTCGAGTGAAGAAGCTGTGTGTGACTTTGAGGAACCTGTTGCACCGCCGCAGCCGTCACGTCCTGTCTTGCCGCCGAGGAGGATAACAACGTCTCCCGGAACAGGTCTTTCACGTCTGATGTTTTCAGCAGGAGCAGCACCGATAACAGCACCGATCTCCATTCTCTTTGCAACGTAGCCCGGATGATAGATCTCTGTTACGTGACCTGTTGCAAGACCGATCTGGTTACCGTATGAGCTGTAGCCGTTGGCAGCACCAACTACGATCTTTCTCTGAGGAAGCTTGCCCTTAATGGTATCTTCAACAGGTACGAGAGGGTTTGAAGCACCTGTAACTCTCATTGGCAGCGCCGCCGAAGGGCTCGATCTCGGTCGGGTGGTTGTGTGTCTCGTTCTTGAACATGAGGATCCAGTCTTCGTCTTTTCCGTCAACGTCAACCTTGATCTTTACTGAACATGCGTTGATCTCTTCGCTTTCGTCGAGGTCATCAAGAAGTCCGTCCTTCTTGAGCTTTCTTACAGCGATAGTAGCAAGGTCCATAAGAGTCATCGGCTTGTTTTCACGGCGTAGAGTTCGAATGATTCCTTTATGTAAGGAGATTCTATTTCAACATTTTCAATGTTTGTGGAGAATGTTGTATGTCTGCAGTGATCTGACCAGTATGTGTCGATCATTCTGATCTCAGTGATAGTAGGATCTCTTTTTTCTGTGTTCTTGAAGTATTCCTGGCAGAAGCAGATGTCATCGTAGTCCATTGCAAGGCCGTAGTCTGCAACGAATTTTCTGAGTTCTTCTTCGCAGTAGCCTGTGAATCCTGTAAGTGTGGCTACTTCAGTTGGAATGTTGTATTTTACGTCGAGTGTATCGAATGTGTCGAGTGAAGCTTCACGGCTTTCAACAGGGTTGATGAGATATGCCTTGAGTTTTTCAAATTCCGCATCGGTGATCTTACCGCTTACAATGTAGACTCTTGCGTTCTTTACTCTGCATCTTTCGCCCTGGGAAAGGATCTGTATACACTGTTCACAGCTGTCGGCTCTCTGGTCGAACTGTCCCGGAAGATATTCAACGGCAAAAACTCTTTCATTTGCAGAAAGAGCAGGCATTTCACTGTATGTAATGTCAACAGCAGGTTCCGAGAATACAGTATTGATAGCGTATTCAAATTTTTCCTTTGTAAGTCTGTCGGCATCGTAACGGTTGAGAATACGGATATTCTCAAGAGAGCTTAGCCTGAGAGCTGTTCTTACATCGCTGAGAACTGAT
>CADAPI010000215.1 GCA_902789705.1 uncultured Ruminococcus sp. | reverse complement strand
GCCTCTGGAGTAGGAAATAATATAGTTGATATGCTCTTTATGGAATTCTATAACTCGCCCAAGTATATTTATGACAGAAATCCACTTGACAGCCATGACACTATATGGTATAATCATAATATACCAATCCAAAATGAAACGTTTCAAGGGGATGGAGAGGGAAAACAATTAATATAACGGAGGGACACTAATATGTTTTATGCTCAATTTAAGTGTCGGCTTTCTTTAATTGGGTAAGTTGCAAATCAAGCCGATACTAAGTTTTTCACCTTGATTTGTACAGTAAAACATGTTATAATGGTGTCAGAAAAACAAATATGAATGAATATTTATCAGAAAAAGCTGTTTCGGAATCTGAAGCCAGACAACTGGAACATGAAAAAATACTTCAGATAATCCGTGATTATCGCCCGATTGATGACTCATTTATGAGAGAACTTTTCAGAAATGATATTCCGCTTACTGAATACGTTCTGCGTATAATCACTGGAATAAAGAATCTAAACATTATCAGATCTTGATGTTCTTGGAACAGACAGCGAAGGAAAACAGATAAATCTTGAAGTACAGAGGGCTGATGCAGGTGCTACTTCTTATAGGGCACGTTATCATTCCAGCGCTCTAGATATCGAGTTTATTAAACCTAATGAAGAAGTAACTGTTCTTCCTGAAACATATGTAATTTTCATAACTGAAAATGATGTAAAGGGAAAAGGTAAACTCATTTATCAGTACGAGCGTCGTGAGAAGGACGGATCAGAACTCGGCGACGATACACACATAATATATATAAACGGAGCATATGACAAAGAAGGAGATACATCTGATCTTGCAAAACTTGTGCATGATTTCAGATGCTCAAGAGCGGATGATATGCTTACAAAACCGCTTGCGGATAAAACAAGAATGCTTAAAGAAACACCAGAAGGAGTTGATACTATGTGTAAGGCTATTGAAGAAAACAATAAAAGAATACTTAAAAACAAAGAAATCGAAATTGCTGTAAATTTTATTCGTTTAGGGAAAAACACATATGATGAAATAGCAGAAGCAACTGGTCTTACAGTAGAAGAAGTTGAAAAGCTTGCTGAAACTGTGAACCATACGGCTTGACAGTTATGGTTTAATTTGTTTTGTTATTAGGCACGTGTAAACAAACGGCAGAATACTGGTCATCAAGATCAGTGTTCTGCCGTTTTCTATTGCACCGCAGGTGAGAAAACCCGAACTTCTGAATTCAAAAGTTCGGGTTCTTGTTATAATGCCGCTGACCGGACTTGAACCGGTACGGTATTTCTACCAAGGGATTTTAAGTGAGAGGACATTTGTTCCAATTTAGTCCCTTAAAGTCCCTTTGAGTCCGTTTTTTACCGTGAAATCAAGCCGAAACAAGCAACCGAAAATCTCTTGCGAATTACAGAAAATGGTAAAATGTTGACTTCAGGGTCAAATTTGGTAGTAAAAATGGTAGTTGAAAAAGTGCCTGTTTTCACAAGGGACTTTTTTGTGTATCGCAGGCCGATTTGGTAGACACTGTAAGCGACTAACAATAGTGAATAAAATCCCTTGCTGAAAAGTGCCAAATCCAATGCTGAAAAATCACATAGCTTTTAACCATAATATACCTTATTAGTATACTTATATCAACTTATAAATATGAACTAATTGTAAATTTTTAAGACGCTCAGGAACGATAAGATTCCTGAAAAACCAATCCGGCATTCTGGGCTGCTGACACCTTCCCGTTATACAATTAAATATAGCAGAAGCGGACGATGTTCCATATTAAGGAGCGTTGTCCGCTGTTTTTATGCCTGAAAACTGAATAACTGTACCACGCTCCTCAGAAATGGGGAGCTTTTTTTATTGCATGGTTTGATATGATCCAACAAAACCGGGAGGAATTTTCTATGCCTAAGAATATGAGAATTGATCCGAATGACAATGGGCTTTCTCTCGAAGCAACAGGCGTTCTCTCCATGATGCTCAACAGTCCGGATACGGATTACATCAGGGAGGTCGATCTCTGCCTTGTATGTGAGAATGACTCACTCAAAACGATAAGAAAAGCTCTTGGAGAGCTGACCGATAAAGGCTATCTGCTTCATATCGGTGATACATACGCAGTCAATAAGCAGAAAGTCACACAGATGAAGCTTATATGACCGCACAGGAGGATACGAACATGGCTGTTAAACCTATCAAGAAAAAGAAAGCGGACAGGACTACGCCTTCTACAGTATGCAGAGTGAACAAGAACGGCAATTATACCGTTATGAGTAACTTTCACCTCAGATCACCGAATCTGAGCCTTAAAGCAGTTGGTCTGATGAGCAGAGTGCTCTCACTGCCCGAAGGCTGGGATTATTCCATTGCGGGACTTACTGCTATATGCCGGGAGAAGGAGTCCGCTATCAAGTCTGCCCTGGCGGAGCTGAAAGAATGGGGATACCTCGTTGTATCGAAGCTGATGCCGAATCAGACGAAGAGCGGACGAATCGAGTACGTCTATGATTTCTTCGAGTATTCAGAAAAAGATGTTCCGCAGGATGAAGAAAGTGCTGATGATGACGGAGATGTTTCCGACGAGGAGACATACTCCGAAAAATCAACCTCACAAGAGGTCAGAAAACAAGGTATAGAAAATCTACCCCTTGAAAATCAACCTGTAGAAATTCAGACGACAGAAAATCAGGGGCAATTAAATACTAAGAACAAAATAAAGAAAAAAGAAATACTGTTTGAACAAGTATCCATCAATCAATCCTCCGCAGGCAAAGAAAAAACTGTCGATTCAGATGACGGACGGACTGACGGATATCTGAAAGAGCAGCAGATATATTCTGATATTGTCAGAGCGAACATAGATTTTCCTTTCTTTGCTGAATGGCTGAATGACTATGACGAAGCTGAGGAGATCGTTCAGATGATCGTAAGGCAGATCTGTTCAGGTAAAGCAACTGAGCGTATATGCGGTCAGGATTTTCCCCGTGAAGTCGTAAAGTCAGCTATGCTCAAAGTGGATATCTATATCCTTGAGAACGCTATCATGCAAATGAAGTGTACAGACAATATCCGTAACTTTGAAAGCTATCTTATCAGCACTCTGTTCAATGAAGCCAACGGCAGACATTTCAAGCAAAATGCCGAACAGCGATGGGCAGAGTACGCTGTGAGGAGAGATATGGGCGGCTTTTGAGACCGTCTGCAGCGAAAGGAGGTGAAAGTCATGGCTAAGTCTATAATTGCACAGGACGGAACTATTGTAAACTTCGATAAGCTTCTTGCCGTGTACGTTGATGAGGATATTGACGATAACGAAAATGTTCTCGGATATGACCTTATCGGCGTAACAGGTTCAACGCTCTATTCTCAGCCTTTCATACTTGGAAGTTATGAAGATGAGAGGTCGGCAATGAAAGCTCATGCAGAGCTTATTCACTGGTTGCAGAGCGAGGCGTTTTCTACTTTTGAGGTGCCTGGTGAAGACGAAGGCGGTGATGCGTGATGTCGTCAGATTTTGAGAGTGCTGCAAAGAAAACCATTGATATCTCGGTGAAAGCCGAGAAGATCACTACTGATGTACTGAAAAGCGCCTTGCAGGAGTTTATGACCGGTAAGGCTGAGAAAAAGGGTCGTATGACCTACAGACAGCTTCAGAAGAAGTCTGTCTCAAAGCTTGACAGCATCGAGGTCAGTGACAGCAATATCGGTGATTTCCTGGAGACCGCAAGAAAATACGACATTGACTATGCCCTGAAGAGAGACAAAAGCACCGAACCGCCTACTTATCACGTTTTCTTTTCAGCTGCAAATACTGAAAGCTTCAAGAGAGCGTTTACCGAGTATCTCGGCAAGGATCAGGGCAAATCAGAAAAACGTGGCGAGTTTACCCGTGAACAGCTTGAAAAATCAGCTGAACGAGTGGCACAAAGACCACGCAGACACAGAAACAGAGAAAGAAACAGGGAAAACAGACGATGATCTATGATTTTTTCAAGTCCTTACCCGTTCCGAGGGCAAGAGGCGATGATTTTTCTACGGTGGACTTTTGCACCGATACTGACAGAAAGGAACTGCATCTTTGCAGATCAGTTCAAGGAAGCTCAAAAAGCTGATCATTAAGGCTGTTCCCTATGTTATCTTCTCGTATGCGGGCAACCTTATCGGTTATGCTTACCGTACAGCTGAGGGAAACGGTTTTCAGCAGAAGATCGTTCCGTTCATGAGCGGTCTCGGTACAGCTTTTGCGAAAGTCTTTCCGAGTTTACACCCGTTTGATATTCTATTCGGCCTGGTTCTTGCGGGTGTAATGTGGTTAGTCATGTATGTCAGGTCGAAAAACAGGAAAAAATTCCGTCAGGGCGTTGAATACGGTTCTGCGGTATGGGGCGGTGAAAAGGATATTGAACCGTACATGGATATGACCTGTGCCGAAAACAACGTTATCCTGACAAAAACGGAATCTCTGACTATGGGGAAACCTTCTGAACCGAAGTATGCACGAAACAAGAATATCCTTGTGATAGGCGGCTCAGGCTCCGGCAAGACCAGATTTTTCTGCAAGCCTAACCTCATGCAAATGCACAGCAGCTATGTCATGACAGATCCAAAGGGTACCGTCCTTGTCGAATGCGGAAAAATGCTTCAGAGGGGCAGACCAAAGCGTGACGGCAAGGGACGTATTAAGTACATCAAAGGTGCAGACGGAAAGTATCTCAAAGATGATAACGGTAATTACATACCTGAGTGTCAGCCTTATAAGATAAAGGTCTTTAACACCATCGACTTTGCAAAGTCGATGCACTACAACCCTTTTGCCTACATAAGCGAAAAGAACCGTGAGAAGGATATCCTGAAATTCGTCGAAGTTCTCATAAAGAATACAACTTCTACACAGCAGCCGAGCGGTGATGATTTCTGGGTGAAAGCTGAAAAGCTTCTGTACACGGCTTATATCGCTCTGATATTTGCCATGTATCCGGAAAGTCAGTGGAACTTTGAAACTCTGATAGAGATGATAAATCACTCGGAGTGCCGTGAGGACGACGAAGAATTTGTAAACGCCATGGACGAGGAATTTGCTATGCTTGAATGCTGGCTTAACGGTACAGACTACAGCGATCCCGAAGTCCAGGCAGAATATCAGGACTTGTTTGACAGCACTCCCGATGCAAATCAGAGAAGGCTCGGCGGATTTGCCGTCAAACAATTCAAGGCGTATAAGCTTGCAGCAGGAAAAACTGCTAAGTCCATACTTATCAGCTGTTCTACACGCCTTGCGCCATTTGCTATCGATGAAGTGCTGGAGATCACTTCATACGATGAACTGCACCTTGACAGGCTCGGTGACGAGCTGAGTGCATTGTTTATCATTATCTCCGATACTGACGCTACATTCAACTTCCTTGT
>CADAPI010000214.1 GCA_902789705.1 uncultured Ruminococcus sp. | reverse complement strand
CTGCGGGCCTCCGCCCGTGTTCCGCGCTGATATGAACAGATCAGCGTTTCCTTAACTTAAACAGTTCTTATGTACCGTTTTAAGCATATTTGCTTTCAGCGCCGAAAAATACGTCATACCAGATAAGGAATGAGAATACAGTCCATATCTTTCTGCTGTTGTCGCGTACTCCGGCCCTGTGGTCGTCAAGAAGCTTAACGAGCACATCAGTATTGAAATACTGTTTCGAATTTTCCGAAGTGAACTTTTCCTTCACAATGTCATAGTACTTTTCCTCGCGGAGCCATACTCTTATCGGAACCGGGAATCCAAGTTTCTTCTTGGCAGCTGTCTTTGCTGTCTGAGGAGGAGTATCCTTTTTAGCGGCTTTCCTCATTGCGTACTTTGTGATGTACTTCGTCTTTTCATCGGTAAATTCTTTTCTTGTGACCCTGTACCTTGTCGGTATTTTTTCCGCAAGCTTCATAACTTCCTTATCGAGGAAAGGCACACGGAGCTCCAGGGAATTTGCCATGCTCATGCGGTCGGCCTTAAGGAGTATGTC
Source organism: uncultured Ruminococcus sp. (assembly GCA_902789705.1). GTDB lineage: Bacteria > Bacillota > Clostridia > Oscillospirales > Ruminococcaceae > HUN007. Next base: position 3,685 of record CADAPI010000214.1, on the reverse strand, counting down.
ACCCGCCATCCACATGTGAAGGTCGAGGTACTGCATCTTGGTAACGTCGTCCTTGTCTCTCACCCTGTCATAGTAAGGTGCGGTAAGAGCCTGAGGCAGCGGCGCATCTGTCTTTACTGCAAGAAGGGCTTTTCTTTCCGCAGGAGAGAACATGTAGGCGTTGCCTATGAAACGTTCTTCAATGGTCTTCCCTTTTCTGATGAAGAAATTAAGTCCGCGGCGCGCAGGAAGTCTGCTGCAGAGCTTTCCTATTTCTTTTCTGATACCCATAGGCACCTTGTCATAGACCGTTCCGCCCGGCTCGCTGTAGACGTTGTAACCGCCGAATATCTCATCCGCACCTTCGCCTGAAAGCACTACCTTAAGCTTTTCCGAAGCAATATTGCATACAAAGTAGAGCGCTACTGCCGACGGATCAGCAAGAGGTTCGTCCATGTGGTACTGTATCTTCGGAAGAATGTCCCAGTACTCCTCAGGTGTGATGACCTTGCTGGTGTTTTCCTTTCCGATAGCCTTAGAAAAGTTCTTCGCCCAGCCTATTTCGTTATATCTTTCGTCGGTACCGAATCCGACTGTAAATGTCTTGTCAACGTTTGCTATTGCGGCAACATAGCTTGAATCAACTCCGCTTGAAAGGAAGCTTCCGACTTCAACGTCACTCACCTTGTGGGCTTCGACTGAGTCGTGCATAACGTCAGAGATCCTGTTTACCCATTCATCAAGTTCAGGTTTTTCATCGGCGTCGAAGTTTATCTCCCAGTAACGTTCACGTCTGAATCCTTCTGAATTCTTTATGAAATAATGAGCAGGCGGAAGTCTGAAAACACCGTTGAAGAATGTTTCTTCTGCCGGTGAATACTGGAATGTAAGATAGTTTTCCAGAGCCGTCTCGTTAAGTTCCTTTTTAAAGGAAGGATGATCGAGAAAACTTTTTATCTCGGAGCCGAAGATGAATGCTCCGTCCATTTCCGCATAGTAGAGAGGTTTTATTCCGAAAAAGTCCCTTGCGCCGAAGAGTTCCTTTTTCTTCTTGTTCCAGATAACAAATGAAAACATGCCTCTGAGTTTCGGCAGAAGATCCTTTCCGTATTCCTCATAACCGTGAATAAGAACTTCGGTATCTGAATTGGTCGAAAACGTGTGACCTGCCGATACAAGTTTCTCTCTTATTTCCTTGTAGTTATATATTTCGCCGTTGAACACAATGACAAGCGATCCGTCCTCATTGTACATCGGCTGTGCTCCGGCATCAAGGTCGATGATGCTGAGTCGTCTGTGTCCCAGCGCGATCCCGTCATCTATATACTGTCCCTCGCCGTCAGGTCCGCGGTGCCTGATCCTTTCCATCATTTTTTTCAAGACAACATTTGCGTTGTCCACCGTGTTGGTAAAACCTACATATCCACACATAAAAGCACCCTCCGGTAACCGTGCCAAAATCAATTTAACTCTTAATAATTATACTATACTACTCAAAAATATGCAATACTGAATTGCCCTCACAAGTTCATAAAAAAAGCCGCACTCCTCCGCTAAAAAGAGGAATGCGACATTGCATTACTGTTAATTTTCCTTTAATTCAAGGGAAAGAAGCTCTCCTCCGGAGAGCAAGCTGAACATTTACGCTCACTCCTCTCCTCCGGAGAGCAAAGCTGAACATTTATGCTCACCCCCCTCTCCTCCGGAGAGGGGGGCAGGGGGGGTGAGGGATTTAATTCCTATTATTTAACAAGTTCAAGTGTATCTCTTGCGATGAGAAGTTCTTCGTTTGTAGGAACTACCCATACCTGAACCTTTGAAGCTTCTGTAGAAATCTTCTTGAGTTCGCCGCGGCACTTGTTGAGTTCCTTGTCGATCTCGATGCCGAAGAAGCTCATGTCCTCACATGCACCTTCACGTACTTCAGGAGCGTTTTCACCGATACCGCCTGTGAAGATAACAGCGTCAAGACCGTTCATTGCTGCTGCGAATGAACCGATGTACTTCTTGATCTGGTATGTGAGCATTTCAGATGTGATCTTTGCTCTTTCGTTGCCTTCGTTTACAGCCTTCTGGATGTCACGGTTGTCGCTTGAAACGCCTGAAAGGCCGAGGAAACCTGACTTCTTGTTGAGGTAGTCGCTCATTTCAGAAGCTGAAAGGCCGAGCTTGTTCATGATGTATGTAACTGCAGAAGCATCGATGGCACCTGATCTTGTACCCATGATAAGTCCGTCAAGAGGTGTGAAGCCCATTGTTGTGTCAACTGACTTGCCTGCGTTTACTGCTGTGATGGATGAACCGTTGCCGAGGTGGCATGAAACGATCTTGAGATCTTCAGGCTTCTTGCCGAGTGTTTCAGCAAGCTTTGCAGTTACGAAACGGTGTGATGTACCGTGGAAGCCGTACTTACGAACGTGGAGATCCTTGTAGCATTCATAAGGAACACCGTACATATATGCCTTAGCCGGCATTGTCTGGTGGAAACCTGTATCGAATACAACTACCTGCTTAACGTCTGCAGGGATAACCTTCTTACATGCACGGAGTGCAAGTGCGTGAGCGTGGTTGTGTACAGGAGCGAGGTCTGCAAGGCCGTCGATCTGGTCGATAACTTCGTCTGTTGCAATGCATGTCTTTGAGAATACTTCAGCACCCTGCACGATTCTGTGGCCTACTGCTGAGATCTCGTCCATTGACTTGATTACTGAAGCGTCGCCTGTTGTGAGAACTTCAACGAGCTTTTCAAAAGCTTCTGTGTGTGTCGGGAAATTACAGTCTGTGTCAACTGTTCTTCCGTCAAATGTTTTATGTGAAATGTGACCGCCGATTCCGATTCTGTCACAGTTACCCTTTGCGATAACTGATTCGTCAGTCATATCGATAAGCTGATACTTGAGTGATGAGCTTCCGGCATTGATTACTAAAATTTTCATTATATCCGTTCCTTTCAGAATTTAAATATTTTGATTTCATTTATGTTATCAAACAAAAATCCAATTATTAATTATATACCTTATAATTATTTTTTTCAAGTCTTTTTCTGTAAAATCTGCTTTTTAAACAAATCCGAACTCTATCCTTAAGTATTTACACTACATGCAATTTGTGTTATAATAAAATGTACAGTATTTTATCGGGAGGACGATCTGATGAAGGTTGCAGGTATAGTTTGTGAATACAATCCTTTTCACAACGGACACAAATATCATATCAGAAAAACAAGAGAAAACGGGGCAACACACATCGTAGCTGTAATGAGCGGAAACTTTGTTCAGCGCGGCGACGTAGCGATCATGGATAAATTCGAAAGAGCAAGAGTAGCTGTTCAGAACGGTGTCGATCTTGTTCTTGAACTTCCTGTTCCATATGTTCTTCAGAGTGCGGAAGGCTTTGCAAGAGCAGCAATGTATATTTTCAATTCAATCGGATGTGTTGACGAACTTTCATTCGGAAGCGAATGCGGAGACCTCGAAAAACTCATCGATGCAGCACATGCGACTATCAAAGTGGCTGATACTCCTGAACTGAAATTCATGCTTGACAACGGTGCTTCATTCCCTGCTGCCGTACAGGCTCTTGTTGAAAAGAACTACGGCAAGGCTATGAGCGATCTTCTTGAAGTATCAAACGCAAACAACGTTCTTGCTATCGAGTACATCAAGGCTATCTCAAATCTCAACTCCAAGATCGTTCCGTTTACCAT
>CADAPI010000213.1 GCA_902789705.1 uncultured Ruminococcus sp. | reverse complement strand
AACGTGGGGAGCTGTATGCGGGAAAACTGCACGTACAGTTCTTAGAGGAGTTTACTTCAATTGTTATTAAGTAAGAAAGGAGTAAATTTACTCATGAATGTAAAGAGAATAGCCGCAGCAGTATCGGCAGTAATCATGGCAGCAGGAACAGTATGTTATTTTTCTGAAGTACCGGAAACAGCGTTTTCAGCATCAGATGACTACTATTATCACTATGACATGGAAAGCCAAACAGATTCGTTTGCAGGACGCGGAAGCGTTACGGTTTCTGCTTCAACGGATGGTTACGGGAAAAGCAAAGCTCTTGAATGTTCCGGACGTACTGCGGAATGGAACGGTATTCAGCTTCCGCTTGATGACACGGTCGTAAAGCCGGGGGAGGAGTATTCGGTCAGTGCGCTGTTCAAGGGTAAGGAAAATGCTGAATTCAAGATCACTCTCCAGTACGGTACGGGAGACGATACGGTATATGACAAAGTAGATACCCGTTCTACGGCAGCAGGCAGCTGGGTGATGCTTTCAAATACGAACTACAAGGTGCCTTCAGGCGCTGACAACATGTATCTTGTATTTGAAACAACTGATTCGAAATGTGACTTTACGCTTGATGAAGTTATTATAGCGAAAGCGGGTACTGAGACCGACGGACCTAAGGGGATAAAAATAATTCAGCAGTCCGGTGTAAGAGGCGATCTTGACGGGGATGAAAAGATCACAGTCGCTGATATTGTTTTTCTCAAGGGCGGACTGATCAGCGACTGGACGACACCGGGCTCAAAGAAAAATGCTGATGTAAATCAGGACAGAAAACGCGACGCGAAAGATGCGTTGTATGTTCAGGAATATCTCATGGGTACTCTTGCAGAATTCCCGAATGAATACGTCGGACCGACTATCTCTGACGAGGAAAAGAAGAAATATGAAGCAGCTTTTGACGGTATAAAGCTTTTGTCAAGCTGGAAGCATGAAGGAGAGAACAATCCTTGTACAACTCAGCGTTTCGGTGCTGATCCGGGCTGGATGGTATATAAGGACAGACTTTATCTTTATACAACAAATGATGCTTTTGAATATCAGTCAAACGGCAACATGCAGGAGAACACCTATAATTCCGGTACAATCAACTGCATCTCGTCTGAAGATCTCGTAAACTGGACAGATCACGGTGCTATACCTGTTGCAGACAGAAACGGCAGAACACAGAACGGTGCTGCAAAGTGGGCAGGTGCTGCATGGGCTCCTGATGCATGCTGGAAAAATATTGACGGCAAGGACAAGTTCTTCCTCTATTTCGCCAACAGCGGCGGCGGTAGGTGTATACTATGATGAGGAAAGCGGTAAGGGATATATCGCATTCGGCGGCGGCGTTGAAGGCAGGGACAAGGCTAATCCGAAGACCGGACGTATCGTTGAACTCGGAAGTGATATGATTTCGGTAAAAGGTACGACGACTACCATGGAAACTCCTTATCTTTTCGAGGACTCGAGCCTTATCAAGATCGGTGATCTGTGGTACTACTCATACTGTACGAACTGGCAAGTAGGAAACGGAAACATAAACGGAGCGACCTTCGGAAGCGGCGAGATATGCTATATGACATCAAAAAATCCGCTTGGTCCGTGGACAAAGGACAATTTTGTGGGAAGGGCTCTTCCAAGTACAAGTCTTGTTGATAACAACGGTAATAACCACCACAGTATCATATATTTCAAAGGTAAGTACTACATTGCGTACCACACACGACAGCAGGCTATACGCATGACAAAGGCGAACGGCTATAAGTTCTATAATACAAAGGGTGAACTCGCGAACAGCGATGCGGTCAATTACCGTTCTACTCATATCAATGAAGCAAAATATGATCCGGCTACAGGCAAAATCAGTGCCACAGTGGATATGAAGGGTACAAGTGCGATCGGCACGCTCAACCCGTATGAAACAGTACAGGCTGAAACAATGCAGAATCAGGCAGGTATCCAGATAAGCGGTGTCGGCGATACGATAGTAACAGACGTAAACAAAGGTGACTGGACAAAAGTTGCCAATGTTAAGTTCGACAAGGGTGCTTCATTGATAACTGCAAAGGTGCGTTCAAAGAACGGCGGTGTAATCAAGGTATGCACAAAGCAGACAGGTGATGCGGTGGCATACATCGACGTTCCTGCAGGCAGCGAAATGCAGGAGGTTGAAGCAGCAGTATTCGGCGAGCTTAACGGCACAACGGATCTTTACTTCATCTTCTCGGCAGATGGAATAGAATTCGACAGCTGGAAGGCTGAATGATAAATCAAACAGAAGGAAACTGTGATAAAACTGGATTTCCGCGCTGATCAGAGTTTAGGAAATTCTTCGGTGATCTGTCTTTATTAGCCTATATGCAGGGAGCGAACGCAGTTTGCGGATCTGCAGGGCAATATAAATAATATACGGACTGCATTCAGCGAGCGGAATGTGGTCCGTGTTTTTATGCGAAACTTTGTTCTGTTCATTTTTCAGCACACTGAAAGTGCCGGTTTTATCAGTGTTTCTGCGGAAAGGGGAAAATATTTTTTTAAATTCTTTTTTCTCTATTTAAAAATGATACAAACTTCCGATTAATATATTGTAGGGATTATTCTGCGACGATTTATATTCAAACTACAGAAAGGAGTTGTGCTTATGAATATCAACGTGGGCAATATTTCCGGCGGATATATGAAGACCGAGAAGATCGGCAGTGCTGCAGGTATCAAGGCTTACACGAATATCATGGCTTCAGCAGGAAAACCGGCTGCCGGTCAGCGCGACAAGGTATCGATTAGTCCTGAAGCTTCATCATTTCATGAACTTGATAAAACAACAAAGTCGATTTCTTCAGAGGTAAGTGCTTCAGCTTCGCAGGAAAAGATCGATTCTCTTAAGGCACAGATCCAGTCAGGCACTTATAGTGTATCAGCTGGCAGTGTAGCTGATGCTATTCTTGACAGAATGGCATTCTGAGAGGGTAACGAAAATACAGGGGAATAAAAAAGAAAAGATAAGCCGGACGGGGGCTCGGCTTACTTTTGAGAAAAATCTGAGACCGGAGATGGATACGGATGAAAAATTACGACGAGTTCTATGATTTTATGGAACAATACACTGACTTTTACGCCGAAGTATCAGAAAATGAAAAAATAAAAATGGATGCTCTTGCATCTGAAGATCTGGAACTTATCAATAAGGTCCTCGCCGATTATCAGGTTTTTGTTTCAAAAGCAGAGAATTATGAAAAGAGAAGAGAAGAGCTATTTAAGAAAATAGGACTTGATGGAAAAACTTTCAGGGAGATCGTCGACGCAGAGAGCGGCGATCGACGTGAAGAACTTGAGGACCTGTTCTGTGATTTCAGGGACGCTGTTATCGCTGCGCGCGACTATAACAGCAGATCGCTTGACATCGTGAAGAAAAACCTGAAGGAAATGGGTATGCAGGATTATGATATAAACGATCCGGCTTGCTACGATAAGAGCGGAAATGTTTCTGAAAAATTTCATACCATGCAGAACATTCTTGACAGACAGGCCTGAAGCGGAGGGATTATTATGAGTGTCAGACCGACATTTATGGGGTTCGAGGCATCGAAAACAGCAATTTTCGCAAGCCAGAAAGCGCTTGATATAGTCGGACAGAACCTTGCGAATATGTCAACAGAGGGGTATACGAGGCAGCGTACTGATCAGGTTTCTGTAGCGAATTACGCATACAGAAGCAGGGTCGGTGACACTTCCTACAATCATATCGGAATGGGCACGAACGTCGAGGGTATATCGCAGACCCGTGACGAGAGAATGGACACAGCATTCAGAAATTCATATTCCGATACTTCTTACTACAGTAAGAGCAACGATATGTTTTCCGAACTGGAAACTATCATATCTGAAATTGATATCGGCACGGACGGTGACGGCTACGGACTCAGCTGGGGTCTGAAGCAGATGTATTCTTCGCTTGAAGCACTGTCCAACAACGTTAATGTTGCGGCAAACGCAACTATTTTTGCCGATTCAGTAAAGAACATGACTTCACTTCTGAACAGGACATCTGAACAGCTTGATGAAGCATGTGAGTCATACAAGGAACAGCTTCAGACTGAAGTCGGTGACTGCAATCTCATTCTTGAAGATATTGCAACACTTAACAAACAGATATCTGAAGTAATGTCCGGAGCGGGATATACTGAACAGTACGGCCCGAACGAGCTTATCGACAAGAGAAACATGCTCCTTGATGAACTTTCCTCTTTCGGCAAGGTCGAAGTAAAGAACAAGACGGACGGTACAGTTGATGTTAAACTCAATAATCATCAGTGTATTAAAGGCAAAGAGACTGACAGTATAGTTTACATGGAAAACAGGGATAATACAGTTTCACTTCTCTGGAAGAGTACCGGTGAAGGAATGGACAAGCAGAACGGTATTTTCAAAGCTTCGGCTGAGATAATAAACGGACGCGGACTCAATTCCGAAGGCGTTTCCGGTTCAGACACCAGAGGTTTCAAGTATTATCAGGATCAGCTTGACGCTTTTGCAGTACAGATAGCAGAAGTTCTTAATAACAGTGTTCCTGATCCTAAGTATGATGGCACACCTGCCGGTGCTCCGTATCCTTACAAGAAGCTTGTCGGCGAAAGCGAGTTCGATGAAAACGGCAATGAGCATATTTATGTAAACCGTAAGGTCACAGCTGCAAACATTACGATCTCAGACGAACTTCTGTCTGATCCTTCATATGTGCTTCCTGACAAAAACAGCAGTGACAATTCATATTTCCTTGACATGATCAGCAAGCTTACTGATGAAAAGCATGTTATGTACAACGGAGTTGAAAGATACGAAGGTACACTTCAGGATTTCATTTCTGATTATGCAGGAAAGATAGGTTCAGACGTTAGTTATACAAAATCAAAATATGAAGCTTGCGAGAAGTATTCCAACGAACTTCAGGACAACCGTGAAAATATCACAGGTGTCAGCGAAAGTGAGGAAACTGTCGCAATGCTTACTCATAACAGAGCTTTCCAGGCTGCTGCAAAGATGATGACTACAATGGATGAACTTCTTGATGTTATCATCAACCAGATAGGAGCTCTTGGATAGGGAAGAACGGGGGTGAGATGATATGTCAGTGAGAATTACGAGCGGTACTACCAACAGGACCTATCTGAAAAATCTCAACGGTTCACAGTATGCTATGAACCAGGCAATGGAACGTGTTGAGAGCGGAAGAGACTTTCAGAAAGTTTCAGAGAATGTCCAGCAGGGTACACGTGCTATAAGTGTAAGGTCTAGACTTTACAGAAACGTGCAGATGACTGACAACGTAAATACTTCAATGGAACAGCTGAATATGGCTGAGACCTGTCTGAAGCAAATGAACGATATCTGTTCAAACGTCCAGTCTGAAATGTTCAAATGTCTTAACACGCCGACACTTGAAGCCGGCAAGGAAGCGTTCCTTTCATTCCTTGACGGTGCAAAGGATGAGATACAGCGTCTTGCAAATACAAAGTACAATAACAAGTA
>CADAPI010000212.1 GCA_902789705.1 uncultured Ruminococcus sp. | reverse complement strand
CTTATCCCGCCGTCATTCCGCTTTGATCCGGAGGTTCTTGAAGATGCCTTCAGACAGCATCCGAAGGCACTTATACTCTGCAATCCGTCAAATCCGTGCGGCAAGGTGTTTACCTATGACGAACTGAAAATCATCGCTGATCTTGCAAAGAAATATGATACCTTCGTAATAACAGATGAAGTGTATGAACACATCATTTATGCACCGCATAAGCATGTTTATTTTGCCAGCCTTCCGGGTATGTGGGAAAGAACCATATCATGCTCGTCACTTTCTAAGACATATTCTATCACCGGCTGGAGGCTTGGCTATGTAATAGCTCCTGCGCATATCATCGACAGAGTAAAGAAAGTTCACGACTTCCTTACAGTAGGAGCAGCCGCACCGCTTCAGGAAGCTGCGGTAACAGGACTTCGTTTCGGTGACGACTACTATAAATGGCTCGAAGACAAGTACACTGAAAAGCGCAACCTTTTCCTTAAGGGCCTTGATGATATCGGCATCAACCATACAGTTCCTGAAGGCGCTTACTACATACTTCTCGACATTTCAGAATTCGGCTACGAAAGTGACCTTGATTTCTGCGAAAAGCTTGCCGAATACGTAGGAGTAGGTGCAGTTCCGGGCTCAAGCTTCTTTAAGGAACCGGAAAACAGATACATCAGACTTCACTACGCAAAGAAAAACGAAACACTTGAAAGTGCTCTCGAACGTCTTAACGACATCAGAAAAAAGATGCCGAAGGCGTAAACAAAAATCTTCTGAACCGCTTGACTGTTCAGAAGATTTTTTGTTATATCATTATAATACACCAAGTGCGTGTTTTGCGGCAATCATGCCGAACGTATAGCATCTGCCGAGGGAGAGTCCTGTCTGGTGGAAAGGATAGTCACCGCCGCCGTAGAACGGACCGCCGAGATTTCCGGCACAGTAAAGACCCGGAATCGGAGTACCATCTGCCTTAAGTGCCTGTGCATTTTCGTTTGTTATAACACCTGATACACCGGCGGAAACACGGATGTGTTTTCTTGCGCCCCAGAACGGAGCCTTTTCTATCTTGTGCATGTACTTTGCCGGCTTGCCGAAATCAGTGTCGCACTTACGGTCGCAGAGTTCGTTGTAACGGTCGATGCTTTCCTTCATTTTATCGTAAGGAATACCGAGCTCATTTGCCAGTTCTTCAAGTGTATCGCAGCGGTGGAGGTCGATGAGGTTTCTGAAAACACCCTTAGGGTCTTCCACGGCACCCGGAATGAATTTCTCCATTACCTGCGGCGGCACCATTCCGTCAACGAATTCATCCTTGTCCCATGAAGTGTAACTGCTGTCATATATCGCACAGTACCAGCCTTTTGAACCGTCCTTATGATCTGCGTCGAGATTTTTACCCTTGAATGAAGGCTGATATTTCAGAAGGTTGCCCATATAGACAAATCCGGTATATTCGTTTGTAAATCTTTCACCGTTCATGTTGAGGAAAAGGAACGGCTCCTCAAACATAAGGGCAGAGTCGAAGTCGTGCATCATCTTTGTGTGGCCGGTGTGCTCCATTTCAGCGCCGGCACTTAATGCGAGCAGATGTCCGTCGCCGGTTTTGCCGAACTGTTTCTTGTCGAATTCAGCAATATCCGGACACCAGTGATCAACCATGGCAGCGTTGTTTGTGTAGTCACCGGTAGCAAGTATCACGGCCTTTGATGCGTTGAAGCGAATGTATTTTCCGCTCTTGTCCTTTGCGATAACACCTGTGACTCTTCCGTTTTCAGTTATGAGCTGAACAGCGGGAGTGGAGTAGAAAGTCTGAAGATTATCATGTGATGCCATTATTCTGTCCAGTGCATTCTGAAGTGCATTTCCTACATTCAGCGGCTTCGGACCTATCCACGGAGCCCAGAAATAACAGTGGTCATCACCGTAGTCGTATGTGGTAAGACGGTCTTTCCATACACCTGTAAAATCGCCGCTTGTGCTTCTGAATGCACAGAGTCTGTCACCGTCATTGAGGAGCTTTGCACTGTCGGTATTGCTGTCAACTTTACTTCCGTCACCGTATTCAGTTTCCGTTGTAAGTCCTGCACGGTTTAAAAACCACATCATTGCTTCCTCGGAATGTTCAGCATAGGCACGGAGCTGTTTTGTGATGTTCAGCATAGGCACGGAGCTGTTTTGTGTCTGAACGCCAGTCGCAGAGACTGTTTGTGTGGTGTATCCACTTTGCGATACCTGCTTCAGTTGAACGTGACTTTATAATTGCGGAACCGCAGTTTCCCTGTGAAACAACAGTGGAGGATTTCTGAAGAAGAGCAGTCTTTGCACCAAGTTCAGCCGCCCATCCTGCCGCCGGAACTCCCGCAGCTCCGGCGCCGACTACAACTATTTCGTAGTCAAGCACACTTTCCGGAGTAATATTTCCGAATTCGCAGACGGAATCTTCGATCTCCGCATCAGTTATCCCATTGTTTTTCAGGTTGTCATTAATATTCATAGTGTATTATCATTTCCTTTCCGGCAGCAGAACTGATCAAACGTCAATTTGTGCTGCCTTACAGTATTATTATACTACGGAGGAGATAAAAGTCAACACTTCGGGCTTTTTCTGCGAAAAGCTTCATTAACATCATCCCAGCACCTGGAGTTTCCAAGTATATCCCATATATCATTATCATCATTAAGCAATAATGAATCATCTGTTATTTCTTTTCCAAGCAATGAATCCAGAGAATCCATCATCAGGACAAACAGCTGAGCGGTTGCATGAGCAAAGTCCTTTGTAAAAATATTACCTTCTTCAAGTGCTGAATTCCATCCAAGTATAAACATCTGATAGATTTCCTCAATATCGATATCATTTCTGTCATTTATGGTCTGAAAATAATCCCACAGTAAAAGTGCCTGATTGGCGTTGTGACTATGCCAGTCCATCAGGTCACGGCTGATACCGATAAGATTCCGGTGAGCGATAAAAGGATTTCCTTTTCGCAGTTCATCAATGTGTGCTTTAACGAACTCTTCAAGTAAAAAGAAGTCATGTCTGCGTACAAAGAAACATATGGTTCCGTCACGTTCAACTTTACTGACTTTAAAAATGAAACCGGATTCACATCCACGCAAAAGATGCTCTGCAGCACTTATCAGGAATTCTTTAACATTTGAGCCGCGCATCGTTACATATACTTTTATGTCAGAGATACTCATTTGTGGTGCATAGTACGATCAAATATGCAAATATGTATGCATGTGATTGAGTCTCCACAATTCTTGATAGTTAAAAGAAATAATGTTATAATATATAGTGAATGCAAAAAGGAATTTTGCTTTCGCTATAAATGATGATTTACGGAATTCCACAAATGTATTATACTATGAATATGTAGTGATGTCAATACTATTTTGGATTTCTTCTCAATTTTCGTTTTGCAACATTGTACGAATCTAAATCAGAGGAGAATAATTATGACCATTCAGCAAAGAATATTTAAGATAATGCGCGAAAAAGGGATCACTCAGAATGATCTTGCACAGGCAGCAGGTATCCCTGCATCCACAGTATCAGCCTGGAAAATCCGAAATTCCTGTCCGCCTGCTGACAAGATACATTCGATAGCCAAATGTCTGAAAGTATCAGTGTACGATCTTTTAGGGATCAATGAAAGTGATGACGTTCCTCCGTCCGGCGTAATAGCAGAATGCACAGTTGAAATGCAGAGTGATCCGGTATTAAGATCTGAACTTCAGAATTCAGGCCGTCTTCCTTTCAATAACCAGGCCGTCATCGATGCGTACAACAGCCTTACAGAAAGAGCTAAGCTTGAAGTACAGATATATATACTCGACAAAGCTTCGGAGGAAAGGAGAGACAAGTAAAGATCAGTTATCAGTTACTTACCAAAGGAACTGATTATCCACGTACGTTATAATCGGTAATGTTTGTCGCTGTGGGGCGGATACTGCTATAGAAAAACTGAGAGTGGGTCAGAGTACTATCAGTTTGGTGCTTATGAAGAAATATCGACATATGGCCGTTAATGTGCTATAATAATTGATGAGAAGTAACCTGATAAAGGAGGAGAGTCATGGGAACGTATTTTAATCCTGGAAAACAAAGCTATGAAATGGCTGTTAATTCAGAAATATTTGTTGATAAAACGGAAATGATACAGTATCTGAATTCTGTAGTAAATACTCAGCAGCGCTTTGTAAGTGTATCACGTCCGAGAAGATTCGGTAAAACAATGGCAGCTGATATGATCTGTTCATACTACAGCAGGGAAGCGAACAGCAGAGACCTGTTTTCAGAAAGAAAAATAGCGAAAACTGCACCGGTCAGAACAGGCAACAACGAAATTCCATGGGACGGTATGTTGGGCGAGTTTGACGTTATCAGACTGGTAATGACCGACTTCATGGACGACTGTGATTCAGTACAGGATATGCTGAATTATTTGACTGAAGAAGTTGTTGAAGAACTGAGAGATGCTTTCCCTGATGTTAATTTCGAATCCAAAATAACTCTGCGTAATGTCCTGAATAAAATATACGGAAAAACCGGACGTCAGTTTGTAATCGTGATTGATGAATGGGATGCAGTTTTTCGAACCTGGAAGAAAGACTCCGAAGGACAGAAGAAGTATCTTGATTATCTTCGCAACCTGCTTAAGGACAAGCCGTATATCGCACTTGCGTATATGACAGGAATCCTTCCGATAAAGAAGTATGGAAGACATTCAGCACTTAACATGTTTGATGAGTATTCCATGATGAATCCAATGCAGCTGGCACCGTATACAGGGTTCATCACTGAAGAGGCTCTGGAATTAACGAGACAGTACGGAAGAGATTTTGAAAGTATAAAAGACTGGTATGACGGCTATAATGTCAGTGATATTGTTCCGCCGGATCCGGATCACAGCAGTCAGAAAGAAACAGGAAAAGTACCTGAAGCCAGACGATATGACCTATATTGTCCGCTTTCAGTTGTAAACGCAGTCAGAACCGGAAAAATTCAAAACTACTGGAACAAAACTGAAACCTACGAAGCTCTTGCGGAGTATATTCGTATGGATTATGACGGATTAAAGGAATCAGTTGCTCTGCTTATGAATGGCGGAAAGCTTCATGTTGATACGTCAGGCTATCAGAATGATATGACCACTTTTACATGCAGAGATGATGTATTATCGCTTCTTGTTCATCTTGGATATCTGGGTTATGATGATGAAACTAGTGAAGTGTTTATACCGAATAAAGAGATACTTGATGAGTTCAGAACCTCCACGAGATCCAGCGAATGGCTCGATACATTCGAATCTTTCCGTATCTCACAGGAACTTCTGAAAGCTACATGGAATAAAGATACGGAAAAAGTGGCTGAACTTATTGAGAAAGCACATAATAAGGCTGATAACAAAACCTATAATGATGAAGCTGCGCTCAGCTATGCAATCAGATTTGCTTACTATGCGGCTCAGAAATACTACACAATTTTGCCGGAAGCAGATACCGGAAAAGGTTATGCTGATCTCATACTTCTTCCTTCTCCAGAGTATGCAGATAAACCGGCACTTGTGATAGAATTAAAGTACAACAAGGATGCGAGTGGCGCTGTGGAACAGATAAAACTAAGAGATTATCCGGACAGGCTGGAGCATTATAAGGGAAACATTCTTCTCGTGGGTATCAATTATGATAAGGATATTCCGAATACTGATCCGAAATACAAACATCACAGCTGCATTATTGAAGACGCATAAGAATAATCGGTATGCCTTCGGCATGCTATAGAAAAAATGGGAGCATTTCATTCTGGAGTGCTCCCATTTTGACATTATTTGTGAACGATTTCGTTTTTGAATTTGAATATATGATCATTAGGCTATTCAAGTAGAATTTTTCCTATGAAGACAAGTGTACAATGCAAGTATGTAATCCTGTTCATTCTTTATTTCTGAATAATGAAACAAGTTCGTTCAGATGAAAAAATATAAACAGCGACCGGAAGTGGCAAGCATACCTTTTCCAGTTGCTGTTTTTTATATTATTTTCAATTGATACCTCAAACACAGATGATAAGCAAAATGTTTTTTCATAACTGAATCCAGCTTTTCAGACTATTGGCTTTTGAAATTTAACTATCGTGTGAATAGTGATTTAATATTTGCTATAATTCAAAAAACAATATCAGGCACTGAATAATCATTGACAAATATGAAAATATAGATTATAATAAATCGTAGAATTACAAAGGCAATGATAATTCAACGACAGGAGGAGTACAATTGAATAATAAGTCAGTCTTAGAGAATCTGGAACGTTTAAAAACTTCATGAGTTTAAGAAAATACGCCGAAAGCCGAAAGTGTGCTTGCGTCACTTTCAGAAGAAAAAATATATGAGTTTATTCAACTTTTCGCTGATGAAAATACACTTGCAAGAATTGAAAGCGAAATGATGATAAACGATAATAATGCTCCTGTTTTTCACAGTGTAGATGATCTGTTTGAGGATCTTGATGACTGATATTGAAAAATACGCATACAAACATATCGACGACATACCGGAAAGAGAAAGGTGCTTAAACTGGATCCAGTAACATTAAAAGCGTTGAATAACGCTATTGCTTCCACTCGAATGGAAAAGTTTGGATTTTCGGATGAAACCCTTAAAATCCTTACTGATTATGCTGAAAATAAGATTGATTTTGATGAGTTGATAAAAATAATAACTGAAATTTGCGGTCAATCAGACACGGAAGAATATTCGTAGGAGAAATAATAATGTGTATGATCTGTAAAAACAAAACTTATATTGAATCAACAACAACGCACGTTGTTGATCATCGCGATTCTCTAATCATAATAAGAAATGTTCCTTGCCTGGAATGCGAGCGATGCGGTGAAAGATTTTATATCGATGCGGTTGCTGAAAAGCTTGAAAAGATCGTTGAAAGAGTTAAATCACTTATGCCGGAGATTTCAATAGTCGATTATAAAAGCGTTGTATAAGCCAAGTGAAGAATACAGACTCATGTTGGAAATAACCCGTAAAATCAAAGAGCACATTTACAACAATATAGACGATATTATTAAGCAAGGAGCTGATCGTATGTTAAATGAAAGGATTATACTTTATACTGAAGAAGCAGAAGCAAAGGGCAGAGAAGAAGGCATTAAAGAAGGCAAGGCAGAATTAAGCAAAGGACTCGCAGTCATGATGATACAGGACGGAAAGACTGTGGATGAAATCGAAAGATATACCGGCAAGACTTTTGAGGAATTAACTGAGATCGCCGCATCACTTGATAAGGAACTTGTACTTCCTAAAAAATCGTCGTAACAACTTAATAAAAAAACACAGCCGCAGAGTTTACGGTCAATCCTCCGTAATCCCTGCGGCATTATTTTTATATACGAACAAAACACTGCCGCCGGATGTACACAATGTGCAATCCGGCGGCGGTTGATATTAAAGGTTAATG
>CADAPI010000211.1 GCA_902789705.1 uncultured Ruminococcus sp. | reverse complement strand
AGATGAGGGGCTTCGCCCCCTCACCCCCTCGGTTATATATCAGTACGCTGTAAGCATATATGGTATTACGTCTTTGTTGGCGTTGCGGATGCCCGGGTACTGGCCGATGTTCAGAGGGGAGTCGCCTGTGCCTATTTCTATTGTGCAGGCGAAGATGTGCTTTACGTCTGCTACCCAGTTGCTGCATCCGCCGCCGCTGTTTTCTCCGTAGAGGAGATTGTATCCTGTTATGCTGTGGAGTGCGTTCGCTGTTGAACGGCACTGTTCAAGGAAATCGCCTGACTGGTGGTACTGCCAGTAGATCATCGAACCGGATGAGTGGTAGCTTATGACCGCTCTGCATCCCGGAAGCGAATTTACAAGATCCGTGACAGCGTGTGTTTCGATCTCGGAACCTGCTGAAGGTCCGTTGTATTTGGCGCAGCTTGGCCTTCCGATTATTCCGTCCTGATATGACCACTCAGGTACAGGGAAATTACGGTTTATATCAACGCCCTTTGCGTTTGCCTTCCAGCTTCGTAAGTACGCATCGAAACCGAGTCCTGTGACACCTTCTGCAAGATCTTTTCTGTAGATCTCCTGTATTCCTGCTTTAAGTTCCGCAGAACGAATTCCGTCGAGGCCCTTCTGACTGATAGTGATGCCGTCAGGGTTGAGCATCGGTATAATGTGTATCGTCCAGTCATTCAGAAGATCTCTGTACAGACGTCCTGAATAACTTCCGTTCCAGTAATGCTTAAGGAAATCCTCAGCCTGGTTCATAACAAGCTGGCTTCCCATGTATTCTCTTGCATGGCATCCGCCGTGAACTATCAGATGCTTGCTTCCCTTTCCTATTACGATTTCGTATATATCTCTGCCGTCAGCTGTTTTGGCAAGGCTTTTTACTTTTGCAAGCGAAGGATAAGTATTTTCGAGACTTTTTATGTCAGAAACCATATCCTCGTAGGTGTACATTGCAGATGAAGTATCAACAAAGGTTTCATTGCTTTCCCAGCCCGTGCCCAGAACACCGTTTTCACCTAAGTAACAGTTTACACCGCCTATTACGGCATGTCCTGTGACCGGTTCACCGTCGCCGTCAAGGAAGATGTCCTTTCCGTCCTGATTTTTCGACCATCCGGACTGCTTCGGAGCCTTGCCGCGTTCCGCTTCCTTCTTTTTCTGTTCGGCTTTCTGCTTTTCCGCCTCTTCCAGTTTTTTGTCCTCTTCCTCGCTTATGCCGCAGATCATAAAATCCTTGGCCTGCTTAAGAACAGTATCAAGTCTGTATTCCATTCTTCCTGTTGAAGAGTTGTTCGGATCGTTTACAGTAACATATCCGTCTCTGGTGATACCTGTAAGAACAATGTAGTGACCGCTGGATGTGAAGTATCCTTCATGCATGAGGGCGATCAGCGGACGGCCGGACTTAAGCGCCCTTGTTACCTTGGCCGCGTCAGGATCAATCCAGTAGCTCTTTATGCCGCCTTCATTTTCAAGGAACTTCGTAAGTGTGCTTTCGGCAAGTCCGTATCCGAAGTATTCACCGTTTTTGTATGCCCACTCGAAGAGATATTCAGGATCAAACTTCTCGTCATCCCTTCCTGTGAGATATCTCAGCACCATTGACGCACTTGCAGCGCCGCAGCCTGACTCACGTACATGCTTGTCAACACCGCCGAATGTGCATATGGTTCTGTTATAGAGGAACTGATAGTCAACAGGAACATCCATTTTCTGAGCCGTACCGGTATCGCTTCTGAGATTTCCGGCTGCAACTTCCTTTCTCCAGTTGATACCGTTGCGCGGCATGATGTATCCGTCCTTGACGAAGTATGTCGTCTGACCGAGATCAACGTTTCCTTCAGCAAGATAGCCTTCCCTGTCAAACACATATGTGAATCCGTCAAGATTGCGTAGATCGTTTCTTACCCTGGTGCCGTTTACGATGTAGTATCTGCCTTCAGCACTGTCGTTCCAGCCTTCTTTTCCGGCATCTTTTCCTGAAACACCGTACTTTGCGCATACCTTATCGAATTCGCCGAGTTCAGTAACTCGTGATGCCACGTAATTTCTTGAATAGCCGTTTCCGAGAAGGTCTCTGTATTTACTTATCTCTTCATCAGTCGGTTCTCTGTCGCAGATGGAATGGAAAAGAATTTTTACGTAATTCTCATCGGACCAGCCGTGCTTCTGAAGCTCACGGCTCTCAAGGAACATGAAAAGAGTCTGGACAGGAGTTATACGGCCTGCATCAAGACTTTCGGTCCAGTATTTCCATCCGTCTTCGTCAGGATCTCTGCCGAGGACAGTTTTATAGAGATGTTCGGCAAAAGCTGATCTTTCCGGAGTTTTTTCAGGAGCAGTCTGCTCTGATGAAGTCTGTTCTGCCGGCTTTTCCGTTCCTGTCTGAGCAGATGATCCTTCAGCAGCCTTTTCTGTCTCAGAAGGATTTGCTTTCGCGGTTTCTGCCGACGCACTGCCGTACTTTAAAACATTAAGGTATACAGGAAGCTCTTCTGCGCCTTTTTTCAGAGTTTCACTGAAATCAGTGAAAACTGCAGTTTCCGTTTTCAGCGACTTTATAAATTCATCGTAGGCTTTCAGTTCGGTTTCGGTATTATTCCCTTCACCTGAATATCCGGAAGCACACGGCATGGTTTTTGATGCTTTTCCTTTTCCTGCGTTGAGTTCAAGGTCAACACCGAGTGCATTTGCCTTCCAGGTCTTCAGATAATCGGAAAGCGAAACATTGCCGCCGTTCTTTTTTATGTCAAGGAAACTCATTGCTCTTACACGCTGTTTCAGTGAAGCGTTTCTGATTCCGTCAAGCCCGAACTGAGCAATGGAAATGCCGTCAGGATTGCGCATAGGTATAATGTGAACACAGGCGCCGTCAAGAAGCTCTTCATATGACCTGCCCTCTGATTTTCCCGTGCAGTAATTCTTAAGGAATTTCTCAGCACCGGCAAGAACGGCTCTTGTCGTTCCGGCTTCGTCAGCGTTCATTCCGGTCGCAAGGACGAGCTGTTTTTCCGCATCCTTTTCGCCGATCATAAAATCGTAGATCTGTCTGCCGTCGAAGGTACGGCCTATTGATTCGATGTGTACCAGTGACGGGTACTGCTGTGCAAGCTTCGTGATATCCTTTTCCATTGCTGAAAAAGAATACAGCTGAGCACTTTCCGGCACAACACTTGCAAGATCGCTCCAGTCCGTGCGGAGAGTTCCGTCATTGTCGAAATAGCACGGAATACCGTTTACAGTGGTATATCCGCGTTCCATAAGTCCGCTGTCAGGATTTATATATATCTTGAAACCGTCGTAGTTTGTTGACCAGCCGCCTATGTTTATATCACCGCGGTTTATTTTTCTGCCTTCGCAGTATTTTGTGAACTCGTCAGAACGTACAAACTTCTTAAGCACTGCTTCCCTTGTGTGTCCCTTGGCAAGAGTAGCTTCCACAAAACTTTTAAGTTCCTCCTCTTCCGGATCACGGTCACGGCACATACGGAACAGTATTGTGACATAGTCTTCGTTTGAGGTGTTCTTCTTTTTAAATTCATCGCTGTTAAGGAAACCTGCAAGCACATCTGCGGCAGTTTTTCCGTTATTGTTCATCTCGCCGGTCCAGCTGTTAAGGCCGTCGGCATCAGCTCTTCTTCCGAGTACCTTGTTATAGATCCTCTGGATGTAACCGGTCACCTGCGGGTTTTTATCCCTGTTTTCAGTTATCGGTATGCTGCCGCGGTCAATGCCCTCGGCAGAACAGAAATCTCTGAATATATCGGACTCAACAAAACGCATGAGGAAGTATTCCTTACTCATGCCGAATTCGAAGAACGGAGTCTTGGCCGGATATTCCCTGTCAAACTCACCGTCATTCATGTAAACATATTTACAGAGGTCGGCAATAAACTGCTTATGACCTTCCTCGCTGTCGTCGTAGTTTTTCTTTGAGAAGAAGTTTATTACCGCATCTGCGGCAGTCGTCTCATGCGCAAGGAGCCTGTTCATAAGCTCGTTTGCCTGTTCGTCGTTCTCAGTTACTCCCTTTACGAATTTCTTAAGATCAGCATGTTCTTCCTTAGGTTCCTCCTGCTTCGGTTCTTCGGAAGGTTCTGCTGTCGGTGCGGCAGAAGGAGTCTCCGCCGGTGCTGCCGTCGGTTCCGCTGATGATGTTACAGCCGGTGAAGCTGACGGTATTTCCGTCGGTGCAGAACTGTTTTCCTCCGGCTTTGTTTCAGTTTCCGCAGAAGCAGTCTGTTCTGCAGCAGGTTTATCTGACTGATTTGCAGTTTCCTCCGCCGAAACGGTCCATACGTTTCCCGCAAA
>CADAPI010000210.1 GCA_902789705.1 uncultured Ruminococcus sp. | reverse complement strand
GTCATATAGGATATAAGGAATATTAATAACTGGCTATGGTTTTTATGAATTGGACAACACTTAACAGTAAGCTTATAATAGAATCATAGAAGAAAATAACATTCAAAAACCAGTGTATTACCTCCATTAAAAATACACCAGAGATCATGACAGCTTCTTACGGTAACGGAGAAGCTGTTGTTTTGTATGAGAAGGAGCATGTATGACTTTACAGCAGATAAACTACCTGCTTACCATTGCAGAGTGCAGTTCAATGAACAAGGCGGCGGAAAAGCTTTTTATCGCGCAGCCGACTCTGACAGGAGCGGTAAGGGAAGTGGAAAAGGAGATAGGGATATCTGTATTTCACAGAACCCACAGAGGAGTAACTCCGACTGTGGAAGGGGAGGAATTTCTTCTTCGTATAAGAAGAGTATACCAGCAGTACGAAGAGGTCATGGAAAGCTACGGCGACGATGTAAAATGCCGCAGAAAATTTGCGGTTTCCATGCAGCATTATTCTTTTGCTGTAAACGCTTTTATACGTATGGCAAAGCATTACGACTCGAACCAGTTTGATCTGGCACTTCGCGAGACAAAGACCATTGACGTTATAAATGACGTAAGCACACTCAAAAGCGAGATAGGTATAATATACATCTGCGAGACGAACCAGAGAGTTATAACGAAGCTTTTAAAGGAACATGAACTTGATTTTACACCGATCATCGAATGTCCTGCAAGTGTTTATCTTGCAAGGTCACATCCGCTTGCGGGTGAAAAGGAACTGACCGTTGATCAGCTTGATCCCTATCCCTGTCTTTCATTCGAGCAGGGCGGTGAGACCGATATCTATTTCGCCGAGGAGATCATGATCGAGCACGCATATCAGAAGACGGTCAAGGCGACCGACCGTGCTACGATGATGAACCTTATGGAGGGACTTAACGGTTATACGCTCTGTTCCAGCATCTATTCGGAAAAACTCAGCGGTGACCAGTTCCTGGTCATTCCGTTTAAGTCAGATGAAGATGCACTGAGTACCATGACTATCGGTTATATAACCAAGAAAAACTGGGAACTCAGCAGCATGGGAAGACAGTTTCTTGACGAGATCGAAGCTGTGCTTGACGAAAGCAGGGAGCTTCACGGCGATACTGTTCAGAGGAGAATATCATAGCTGCACGAATAAACAGCCGCTCCGGTCATGAAAGGAGCGGCTGTTTTGCTGACAGTGCGCCTGCGGGCGTACATTTACACAGGAAACCGCCGGCGGTATTATACTGCCGGCGGTTTTTGTACCTATAAGTGGTTATAATAAAACCTGATAATTATTGGAAATGATGATAACACTTTCTTGAAAACCTGTATTGGACAGGGCGCGTATTAGGGGTTATAATAGGCTCATACCAAAAAACAAACACATTACAACACACCGGAGGTCAAACAATGAAATTCAGAAATTTATTCAGAAAAAGCACAGCTTTATTGGCTGCTGCAGTTGTAAGCTCTCTGTTTCTGGCTGGATGTTCCGGGAAAACAGAGATAAACACTGAAACACAGAAATTTAATTCGGGCAGTAAAGAGACTGCGAAAACAGCAAAGAGTGAGCTTGTACCTTTCAAACTCGGCTATCTTCCGTCAACAGGTCATCTGCTTTACTTTGTTGCAAAGGAAGAGGGTTTTTTTGAGGAGGAAGGACTTGATGTTTCACTTTCCAATTTTGACGGAAACACTGAAATCGTCATGTCGGTGGAATCAGGAAAACTTGATGCAGCTGCGATAGGCAGTACCTCATGTATAAATTACATTGCACAGGGTGCAAAGCTTCAGATAATAGGCGGTATCATGAAAGAAGGACATGCGCTGGTGGTCAAGCCGGAACTTGTCGAAGGCGTTGATCCGAAGGACTACAGTCTTGAACTTCTCAGAGGTAAAACCATTGCCAACGTAAATCTCGGTATTACTGATATTGTTTACAGAAATGTTTTCGAGAACATGGGATGGGAAATAGGAAAGGACGTTTACTTTGAAAACCTTGAAAGCGCCGGCCTTGAATCACTTCTCAACAACAGTATCGATGCAGTTTCAGTTTACACGCCGTTCCGTGCACTGGCAGAAAAGAAGGGCTACGTGATCATAAACTATTCAGGTCAGAATGAACCGTTCGGCGATCATCCTTGCTGCCGTAACCTTGCTTCGACAGAACTTATTGAACAGCATCCTGAAAGATATGTTGCCTACCTGAAAGCACTTATAAAGGCGTATAAATTCTATCAGGAAAACGAAGATGAAACGTGTGAGGATATTGCGAAATACTGCGATACTGATATTGATCTGATACGCAGCGAAACATACGGAAAATATATCAGTTCCACTCCAGACCCTGAACTCAAGGCAATCTGGATTTGGTATGACGCACTGCTTAACGGCGGGTACATTGAGGAATTTGACCTTGCTGCATCAGTAAACACTGATCTTTACCTTCAGGCTCTGAAGGAGATATCGGAAGCTGAACCGGACGAGCAGTTATGGAAAGACCTTCTCAAACATTTTGATGAATTCAATGTTAATTACACACGTGAAGACTATTTCGATATATATGATGATAACTGGAAATTTACCGGAGGTGCAAAATCATGAGCAGAATAAACATAAGAGATCTTTCCGTTGAATACGGAACGAAAAACAAAAGCTTCAAAGCCGTTGACCGCGTAAATCTTGATATTAAAGAAGGCGAGTTTGTCAGCCTTCTCGGAGCCAGCGGATGCGGTAAAAGTACACTCATTTCGACAATAGACGGTCTGCGCAGACCGTCCGGAGGAACGGTTTTCATTGACGGTGAGCCGATATCAGGAACAGGAAAGGACAGAAGTATAGTTTTTCAGAATTACTCGCTGTTCCCGTGGATGACTGTAAAGAAAAATGTTGAATTCGGTCTGAGACAACTTCGTCCGGAACTTTCAAAGAAGGAAAGAAGCGATATTGCTCTGGAATTCGTTGAAAAAGTCGGACTTTCAGAATTCAAAAACAAATATCCGCTAAAACTTTCCGGCGGTCAGCAGCAGCGTGTGGCGATCGCGAGAGCTCTTGCAGTGAATACGCCTATCCTGCTTATGGATGAACCCTTCGGTGCACTTGATACCAAAACAAGAGCATCGCTTCAGGATCTTCTGCTTTCTCTCTGGAGAAGTGAAGAAAAGAAAAAGACAGTCATTTTTGTAACACATGACGTTGATGAGGCCATCTTCCTTTCAGACAGGATAGTGATCATGCAGCCGAATCCGGGACGTATCTACAAGGAGGTAAGTGTTCCGTTTTCAAGACCGCGTATCCGCGAAAACATTACAGATACTGAAGAATATAAGATCTTCAGAAACGAGATCATAAACGCATTCTATGAAGCAGAAAAGGAGGTGGCGTACCATGACACTGAGAAAAAGATTTCTGCGGGTAACTCACCTGTTGTTCGCAGTTTTAATTCTGGTACAGTTTCTGCCGTCGCGGGCGGAAGATAATGAGCATAAGTTTTATCTGATAGCTGCAGCGTCGGCTGCCGAACTTGTATTTCTTCTTCTCTCGGCATTTTCTTCAAAAAAGGATTTTCTCCGTGACTTCGGAAACATTCTTTCAGTCATATTTTTTGTTTTTACTGCATGGACTATACTCGCACCGAAGACACTCATACTCGATCCGCTGATCTTTCCGGCACCGGGTGAAGTGCTGTGGCAGTTCACTGCCGACATAGACAAACTTTCGCAGGGTGCTGCAAGCTCTTTAAAAACAGTTTTCTCGGGATACATTTACGCACTTGTTCTCGGAATACCAATGGGTGTTATACTCGGATCATTTAAAAACATAAGGTCATCAGCCACATACGTAGTGAATTTTGCCGGAGCGATACCTCCTATAGTATTTGTTCCCTATTCAATTGCGCTTCTTCCTTCATTTGATGTTGTATCAAAATTCATTATTTTTCTTTCAGCGTACTGGCCGATAATGAAAGGTACTATTGCAGGAGTATCCAGTGTGGAAAAGGGAATACTCGACACTGCAAGATCGCTCAGCGTAAGAACCGGTTCACTTCTTCTGAATGTAATTATCCCTTCTGCACTTCCAAACATTTTTGCAGGTGCTGCACAGGGACTGGGCGTTTCATTCCTTATGCTGACTTCCGCTGAAATGATAGGCGGTCAGTCAGGAATAGGCTACTACGTTCAGTACTATGCAAAATTCGCTGACTATCCGAGAGTTATCCTCGGAATCATAATTCTCGGCATCATCATATGCCTTATATCCGTTCTTTCAGCCGGACTGCAGAAATATTTTCTCAGGTGGAGAAATACCTGACACTGGGAAAAGGCTGATCTGTTCATAAATCAGCAGGGGCACTGTGCTGAAACCGCACAGTCTTCCCGTCTGAAATTCATTATGAAATATAAAAGGTGGTTAAAGTTTTATGTCAACCCGAAAAATAAATTTGTCAATGTCCGAATGAAACCGCACAGTCTTCCCGTCTGAAATTCATTATGAAATATAAAAGGTGGTTAAAGTTTTATGTCAACCCGAAAAATAAATTTGTCAATGTCCGAATGCAGCAACCGTGAAATGAGACTCGGTACAATAACATCATGGGACGGTTCTGCTTCTGAACTTCTGAAGGCTTCTGACTATGAAGACAGAAGCGCAAAGAAAACAGATAAATGCTGCGGAAAGCGCGGAAGAGCATGTCAGCTGTGTGAACTGAACATGCCTTTCAGCCAGGAAACTACCTGTGCACATGCCATGGTAGCATGTCAGATAGGAAATCTCACTGACTGTATTCTTGTTGAACATTCTCCGATAGGATGTTCAGCCCAGCAGCACGGACTCAATGTTTCAATGAATATAGGCCTTGCACGACGACATAAACAGCCGCAGACCATAAGCATTCTGAGTACCAATCTTCTTGAAAACGACATGGTTTTCGGTGCAAGCAATAAACTCAGA
This sequence comes from uncultured Ruminococcus sp., assembly GCA_902789705.1. Taxonomy (GTDB): domain Bacteria; phylum Bacillota; class Clostridia; order Oscillospirales; family Ruminococcaceae; genus HUN007. Next base: position 1,698 of record CADAPI010000210.1, on the reverse strand, counting down.
CAGACAATCCGCGACGCTTACTACAGATACTCGCCGAAAGCGATATTTATTTCAATGGCGTGCTCAACTGCGATCATCGGTGAAGATATCGACAGTATAGCTGATGAACTGCAGAATGAACTCGGAATTGAAGTTATTCCTCTTCACTGTGAGGGCTTCCGCTCAAAGCACTGGAGCACGGGATTTGATATTTCACAGCATGGAATCCTGCGAAGCATAGTTGAGAAAAATCCGAAGAAAAAACAGAAGGAACTTATAAACATAGTTCAGCTCTGGGGAACGGATTACTTCAGCGACATTTTAAAACCGCTCGGACTTCGTGTGAATTATCTCGTTGACATGGCAAGCTACGATGAACTTAAACAGGCAAGTGAAGCCCTGGCAACAACGACTTTTTGCCATACACTTGGTTCCTATATGGCTACTGCCATACACTTGGTTCCTATATGGCTACAGCACTGGAAGAACATTTCGGTGTTCCTCAGATAAATGCGCCTCAGCCATACGGAATAGCAGCAACGGATGAATGGCTGCGTGCGGTAGCAAAGGTGGCCGGCAAAGAAGATATCGTTGAGGAATATATTGAAAGCGAACACAGGAGAATTCAACCGGAACTCGATGCACTGCGTGAAAAGCTGAAAGGCCTGTACGGTTTTGTTATGACCGGTTCAGCCTATGCACACGGTCTTACTTCAGTTCTCAAGGAACTTGGAGTGGGTGTTGACGGTTCCATAGTATTTCACCATGATCCTGTATATGACAGCGGTCAGGAAAATCAGAACACACTGAAATTTCTCGTTGACAATTACGGTGACATTCCTTATTTCACTGTCAGCAAGACACAGCCTTTCCAGCTCCCGGCCATACTTAAGCGTTCGAAGGCAGACTTTGTTATCATCCGTCACGGCGGTCTGGCCACAATAGCAGCAAAGCTCGGCATACCGTCGCTTGCAATGGGTGATGAAAGTATTCCGATCGGTTATGACGGAATCATCAGAACCGGAAAGATCATTCTTAATATTATCGCAAGAAAACGTTTTGACAGAATACTTGCACGGCATACGGAACTGGGATATACAGACTGGTGGTTAAGTCAGAAAGATCCGTTTATCCTTGCAAGGCATCCTGAATTACTTGATGAAGAAGATAAAGCGGTGATCCATACAGAAAATAAAGCAGAAGGAGTAAAAGAAGTTGGCTGACAATATCAAAAGAACAAACACAATAACACATCCGCGTTACGGCTGTGCGATAGGAGCGGTATTTTCCGTTGCTGCTATACCGGGAGCAGTTCCGATAGCAAACTGCGGTCCGGGCTGTGTCGGAAAACAGGCCGGTATCATTACGACCGCTTCACAGGGATCAGTGTATCCCGCAGCAGGGAACATTCCAAGTGTGAACCTCGGAGAAAATGAGGTGGTGTTCGGAGGAGCAAAAAAGCTTGACACACTTGTAAAATCCACGCTGAAGATCATGAAAGGTGATCTGTTTGTCATACTGACCGGATGTTCAGGTGAGCTTGTCGGCGATGATGTTGATTCCGTAGTGCGTAAATACAGGAATAAGGGCTATAACATCGTAAATGCTTCGACAGCCGGGTTCAAGGGTAATAATCTGTACGGCCATGAACAGATCTCGATTGCCATCATAGATCAGTTTGTGGGTGACTTTAAGGGTAGAAAACGTAAAAAGCTTATT
>CADAPI010000209.1 GCA_902789705.1 uncultured Ruminococcus sp. | reverse complement strand
CGGTTCTTCAGGTTCAGAAGGCGTATCGGAAGCTCCTTCAAGATAATCAGAAATGACCTCTGACCAGAACTTACCCATTTTCTCATAGCCGGCACCGCTCGGATGAAGGTTATCGGAAGACATGTCTGCCATGCCGTTTAAAGAACCGTGAACGTCAGCGAACTGAACGTTGTCGCCGTATGATTCTGCGACCTTCTTTACCGTGTTATTGTAATTCGCAACACGCTGCGCATTGCCGCCGTATGCTGTTTAAGTTTCTGTTGGCAGTCATATCGTTGGTGCCTATGATAAGCAGAACGATGTCTGGATTCGCCTTCTTTACAGCATCTTTGCTCTTGAGTCTTTCAAGAAGGCCGTTTTCGCCCCAGCTCGGGATCGGATACTGCTGTTTGATTGTAAATCCGCTGTATCCGGCATGGTTGTTGTCATAATTAACACTCTGGCCATTGTACTTAAAGCTTGCGGAATTCTGACCTTCCGGTCCTACCATGTCAAATGAAATGCCCTTCTGGCGAAGTGAATAGTCAAGATATTTTCTGTAGCCGCCGTCTTCGCCAAGACCGAAAGTGATCGAGTCGCCTATCGGCATGATGTTTACCTGACCGGCAGCATATACGCTGTCAGGTTTCAGGTTCACTGCCGAAGCAAAAACGGCTGTAACAGCAACTGCAGAAGCCGTAAGCAGGGAATGCAGTTTTTTCATAAATCAGTTCCTCCTTCATAAATACGTTTTCTGATGCCGCATCAGTGAAAACGATTTCGATGATCTGAAATCTCCGCCGTCATTAAAGTCTGTCAGAAACAAAACGGCGTAGTTCCTTTACACAATATTTCAGCTTTTATTATAGCTTATAAAATTTATGCTGTCAAGGTAATTTTTTAGTACCATATTACCAAATTCAGCTGTAATAAAAAAAGCACCCGCAGTCAGAAACTGCCAAGTGCTTCGATATCATTGTAAAATACGCGAATCCTGTAGGCTTCGCTGTTTATATCCTCATGATAATGGCCGCAGAACCAGTAACGGAAATCAGTTCTTTTATAGATCTCGTTAAGATAAACACCGGTCGGTTCAGGTGAATAGTAGCACCTGCATACCGGATATTCAAGATCTGACGGAAGCGTGTGGGTGATGATGTAATCGACCTTGTAGTTATGTTTCTCAAGCACGGACATTCCGTGACTCATTTCGTAGTAGTCAGGTATTTCTGACTCCCACCAGCTGACATCAGGTATACGCATGAGCCTGTCATGAGATTTGGCCCCTCCCATAGTCCAGAAGGTATGGCCTTCTATTTCGTAATATTCTCCGCGTTTAAGATGTATGACATTCGGAGCAAGCGGATGATAATTTACAAGTCCTCCGTGCCAGTATGAAACCGGCTGATTATACCAGAAGTGATGATTATCGTGGTTTCCGTCCACCCAGAGGATCGTATACTTGCGTTTTGCAAGCCATCTGCAGCGGAATTCATATGTATAACGTGATACTTTCGCCCGTTCTGTAACAGGCAGATCAGTTGAATAGTCAGTCGGAAGAAACGGAAAACCAAAATCCCCGCAGATTATCAGATAATCATTCTCTCCCGGTCCGTCCGATACATTCCGGTCATTTGTCAGCAGCTTGCTGATATCATGCTCTCCATGTGTATCCCCGGTTATATATATCATTTACTTCAGCTCATTTCTGCATTTAGTTATAGTTATATCCCGTAATCACAAATACACAAAATCCTAACAAACGCTGTTTCGCTTGTTTATTATAACATACTTAAACCATTTTTTCAATAAAAAAACGGACTAATGACGCTTTTGTACTAATAAAACACTGATTTATTCATAAATCAGCGGGGAGCCGGGGCGAAGCCCCGCAAATCCCACCTCCGGCAATCCGTCGAAGCCGGATTGCCGATTTAATCAGTGTTTACCTAAGGAAACGCTGATTTATTCATAAATCAGCGGGGGGTCCGGGGCGAAGTCCCGCAAATCCCACCTCCGGAAATCAGGCAAAGCCGGATTTCCGGTTTAATCAGTGTTTACCTAATTAAGTTTTTTAACTGATTCCTTTATAACTGTCTTGCCGAGAATGATCTTTCTTCCGGAACGGTATTTCTTGTTTTCAAGTTTTTTAAGCATGGATGCCACTGTTTCCTCGGCCATTGCTTTCATGTTTACTTCAACTGTTGTTATAGGAGGATCGCAGACATCCGATACTATAAAGTTATCGAATCCTACTACGGATACATCTTCAGGAACATTGATATTCCGTGCTTTGAGTATGGAAATGAGCCTGAACGCTGTTTCGTCACAGTTGCATACAAATGCGGTCGGCATTTTTTCAGGAAGATCAAATTCCTTAAGCGTTATACCGTTGTCGTCACGGTCGTTGATAGCCTTCGGTATGTCACTGTTCTGTGTACAAATCTCGTTTTCCATAAGTGCCTTGACATATCCGAGATATCTGTCCTGGATACTTGATGTGGCGTTGAGTCTTCCGATAAATCTGATATCGGTGTGTCCGTTTTCAATAAGGTAGTCAGTGAGAAGATACATGCCGTAGAAATTGTCAGTAACAACGGAATCGACATTGTAATGCTTGTCGTAGAAATCAAGGAAGATAAGAGGCACGTCGTATCTGATAAGCACGTCAATGTATGAACGGCTTATCTGTCCGAGAACTATAAGTCCGCTTACCTTGTTTTCAGATATTATACGCGGAAGAACGCCGGCTTTTTCATCGTCCTTGGAAAGAGTTTCATTGATAGCAAAAAGATTCTTCTTGAGAAGTTCCTTTGAAGTTTCCTGACAGAGTCTCCAGTAGAAAGTACCTTTTTCACCTACAAAACGTTCTGACATGAGAATTCCGATGTTTCTGTTTTCAATTTTTGAAGTGATACGTTCATTGACCGTATATTTGTAGCCGAGATCATCAGCCGTTTTCTTGATAGCTGCACGAAGCTCAGGGCTTACCCCTTCCCTGTCATTAAGCGCATTCGATACCGTTACGACGCTGACATTGAGACTTTCAGCAATATCGATCATTCTTATTACTTTTTTCATAGAATATTCACTCGACCTTTCGGGTTTAATGATTTGGCAGACAAAAGACAAAACGTGCCCTGTGCTGCAGATCAGAACAGTGACCGTACGTAAATTCACTGTTTATAAAGCACTGGTTCACCAGTAAACCTGCATCTGAAAAGATGCTTTAACCCCTCAAGTCATCCCTTTCACGGAACGGTCAAAACATACCTGTCCGTGACATGATCAGTTTTCTTAAGTATATTATAACACAGCGCAAGAAAAAAATAAAGTATTTTGCTTAAATTCACTTAAAAATTTTTCAGGCAATTAACCTTGATTAAAGTTACAATCTATTCAGTTACTATAAACAGCAATTTAAACAATTTCTTCTATTGATTTTTATTGAAAATAATGTTATAATAAAATTTGTTTATTTTATAAAATTCAGAGGAGATCATATATCATGAAAAAGTTTATTTCATTTATCACGACAGCAGCTCTTGTTTCATGTTCAGGAGCAGTTCTTACGGCCGGTGCAGCAGAACAGGACACCAAAGTCCTCGTAACAATTTCAGACGGAAAAGGCGGTGCACCTGTCCTCATTCAGAAGGAAGTTAATGTAACAGACATCGACAGCGACGGAAAGCTCACCATCAACGATGCTCTTTACATTGCCCACGAAGATAATTTCACAGGCGGTGCGGCAGCCGGATTCAGGTCATCCGAAAACACAGGAGGATACAGCGGTATCAGACTTGACAAGCTCTGGGGCATTGAAAACGGCGGAAACTACGGCATCTACGTTGACAACACTGCATCCATGTCCCTCGCTGATGAAGTAAAAGACGGAAACAGCATTTATACTTTTGTTTACTCAGATACAACAGGTTTCTCAGATGCATACAGCTGGTTCGACAGGAACACTGCAGATGCAAAGCAGGGCGACGAGATCGAGCTCACTCTTTCGCGCCAGGCATATGATGCAAACTGGACACCGCTCACACGTCCTGTTGAAGGTGCTGTCATAACAATAAACGGAAAAGCAACTGAATTCAAAACCGATAAAGACGGCAAAGTTAAGATAAAGCTCGATGAAGCAGGTGAAAATATTCTTATCAGTGCTTCATCAGAAAACCTTACACTTGTTCCGCCGGTACTTGTGGCAGACGTTGCAGCAAATGCAGAAGTTACAGCTTCAGTCTCTGAAACTGCCGCTGAAACAACGACTGAATCAACCACTTCAGCAACAACTGCATCTGTAAGCAAAATAGCAGTCGTTCTCCATGAAAATTTCGGAGAAGATACCACAACATCAGCTCCGAATGTTTCTGCAGTATCAGGCTCACCGGCAACAGGTGACAAAGGCAGCAGCACAGCAGTTATCGCATTCATTGCTGCAGGATGCACAGCATTTGCATTAAGAAGAAAAAATGAAAAATAAGACTTTATCACTGATCATAAGCACTCTGGTCATCGTTCTGACCATATTCTGCTCTGATCCGTCTAAAGCCGGTGCTTACGAATATACCGTCGGTGAGGTACAGTCTCTCATCGACGGTATCGTTGATTATAAGTGCAGACAGACCGGATCAGCTGATGTACAGAGCTGGATCAGCGGTGCTCTCGCTGACGGCGCAGGCAGCAGTTCCGAATGGTATGTTATGTCGCTCAGCCAGTACGGTTACAGCGATTTTTCACGTTACGCATCAAATCTTGAAAACTATCTTAAAAACAACAATGAACCTTCAGCTACTTCAAGGGAAAAATATGCACTGGCTCTT
>CADAPI010000208.1 GCA_902789705.1 uncultured Ruminococcus sp. | reverse complement strand
TTACCCGAACTTACTTCGAATGATTTTTTCTCATAATATTTAAGCTTATTATCTCTTGTTCCAATTTCACTTTATGGTCAAGCATATATTTATAGATTCTTTATGATCCCGCACCATTCAAATTTTCAAACCGAAAATTTGAATTTCAATCGAACCGGAGCGAAGCTTCGGTTCAACCTTTTCGATGGCTGAAGCATTCACCTTCTATCCTCTACACGAATTTTTCAGGAAACTAATTCTAAAGTAAATGGTTGACATTTGTAAATTGCTATGGTATAATATAACTTGTTAGAATATTCTTGAGAATTATAAACCATATTTGTTCTATGATGCAGTATTGAAAATGCCGGCACAATACTGTATAATAAAAGAGGAAAAACACTATGAAACCCAAAATTAAAAAAATCAAAACCAACTACGATGGTATTGTAAAATCGCTTCTCGATTCAATGAAAGATGAATCTCTTGTTGCTTTTATCAACAGTTCTTTTACAAAGGATTTTAAAAAAGACTCAAAAGTTGTCAGACTCGCTACTGAAACTTACGACGAGGAACTCAAACAGAAGCAACCGTATCGGACGCGAGATATACAAATACATCCGTGACTGGCTGGTAAGTGTATTCCGTGCCATAGTCAGAAAAGCCGAAGAAAAACGAACTTTTATTGATCTGAAGGAGGCTGAAGAAATTATGCAGATGATCATGGACGAACCTATTGAAGGTTATGACATTTTCCAGACTATCAGAGAAAGTAAAATGGAAGGCAAGTTGGAAGGCAAGATTGAAGGTAAGATTGAAGGTAAGATTGAAGGCAGGATCGAAGCTCAGACCGAAGTCGCCTTGAACATGCTTAAAAATAATATTCCGGATGATCTTATTCTTAACTGCTCCGGTATTTCAGCTGAAACACTTGAAAAGCTTAAGAAACAAATAACTGAAAAATAAAACAGACAGCGAGGTGTAACCAATGGAAGAAAAAATATTATCTGTACTTACTCAAATTCAAACAGATGTCTCCTCTCTTAAGGATGATGTCTCCTCTCTTAAGAATGATGTCTCCTCTCTTAAGAATGATGTCTCCTCTCTTAAGAATGATGTCTCCTCTCTTAAGAATGATGTCGCTTATCTCAAAGATGAATTAGAAGTTGTTAAGGAGAACTCAGAGATAAACAGAATCGCAATTAATACTCTTATTGAATGGACTGAATGTGCTTCAGAAGTTCTGGGTATTCGTTATCCGGTATCTTAAATCAGAATAAACACGCAGAATAAACCAAACCAGCCTCCGTAAGCTGTGACATCGTGCAGCTCATGGAGGCTTTGTTTTGTAAATATAAATCCCCCTTATGCAGAATAATGCGTATTCCGTATAAGGGGGATCTTTTCAGGAACCGGAATGTACGGTCCGTTTTATTTTTCGGTTATCAGCCCTTAAGAGCAATGCCCTTATCCTTGAGGATGGCAATGATCTTATCGGCTATTTCCATAACCTCTTCCTTGGTAAGAGTTCTTTCAGGATGAACGAAGCTGAGTCTTACTGTGATAGCCTTGCCCTGTTCGTCGCTGTATGTACCCATGAGAGCAACGTTCTTTATAAGGTCTGAGTTTACTGTTTCGATAGCTTCCTTTATAGGAGCGTACTTTTCAGAAACGAAAGTAAGGTCGATGTCGATCGGCGGGAACTTTGAAGTTTCCTCGTAGTGGATGCCTGCGTTTTCAGCGTTTACAACTGCATCGATCTCGAGTTCTGCAAATACAACGTTTGCCTTCTTGTCGATCTTCTTAAGAACTGTCGGATAAACGAGACCTATCTTACCGAGTTCCTTACCGTCGCAGAAGATCGCATTGTAGTTCTTCGGATGGATGTAAGCGTGATCTGCTTCGACTGCCTTGAATGAAAGCGGCTTATGTCTGATGTCATCCATCATTACTGAAAGGATGTTTACAAGCTTAAAGTAAAGCGCTTCTGTGTCGAGAGTCTTTGAGAAGAGTGTGATGCCGAGCATCTTCTTTTCACGGCAGAGGCCCTTTTCATCGAGTCCGTCAACTACACGGCCGATCTCGAAGATGCCGAAGTCGGTGTCGAATGAAGTGTTGCTTCTTACCTGGCAGAGCTGTGTCGGGATCATTGAACGTCTGATAGTTTCAATGTTCGGGTTTACTGCACCTGAAAGCCTGATGTTCTCCTCAACCTCAATACCGAGCTTCTTGTACTCATCAGCGTATGCCCAGATGTATGAGTGAACTTCGTGCATTGAGTAACGCTTAACGAGTATATCCTTGATCTGTTCCTCAACGTTCTTTTCCTCGAATACGCGTACAGGATAGAGCGGAGCAGTTGCTGTATTAACATCGAAGTTGTCGTAACCGTAGATTCTTGTGATCTCTTCGATGATATCAGCCTTCATTGTGATATCCTTTGTTGCTCTCCATGCAGGAACGTCAACTGTAAAGTGATCACCGTCAAGCTTTACGCCGAAACCGAGAGATGTGAGAGTCTTAACGATAGTGTCGTTTGAGATCTCGATACCTGTGTAGCGGTCAACGAATTTCTTGTCGAAGTCGAGAGTTACCTTGTCGAACTTCTTAATGTATTCATCAGTAAGAGATGAAGTTACCTTTACGCCTGCATCGTAATCCATGAGGAGCTTAACGAAACGTGCTGCAGCAACTGTTGTCATTTCAGGATCAAGGCTCTTTTCATAACGCATTGAAGCGTCTGTTCTGTGTGAAAGTCTTGAAGATGATTTTCTTACTGAAACTGCATCGAAGTTTGCAGATTCGAGTGTGAGTGATGTTGTGTCATCAACGATCTCTGAATCGAGGCCGCCCATGATACCTGCGATAGCTACCGGTGTGTCACCGTTGCAGATCATGAGAGTATTTTCATCGATGTGTCTTTCAACACCGTCAAGTGTCTTGAACTCGAAAGGCTTGTCGAAGCGCTTAACGCGGATCTTTTCAACCTTGCGTGAGTCGAATGCGTGCATCGGCTGACCCATTTCAAGCATGAGGTAGTTTGTAAGGTCTGCGAGGTAGTTGATAGCTCTCATTCCGCAGTAGAAAAGTCTGATACGCATATTTACCGGGCTTACTTTTCGTGTGATGTTCTCAAATCTGATACCTGAGTAACGTCTGCAGAGTTCGTCCTCGATCTTTATGTCTACCTTAGGAAGGTCGTTGTATACTGAAAGATCAGCTGTTTCAAGAGGCTTAAGCGGTCTGCCTGCGAGTGTTGCTATCTCACGAGCGATGCCGTAGTGGCCCCAGAGGTCAGGACGGTTTGTAAGTGACTTGTTGTCCACTTCGAAAATGATATCGTCAATAGCATAGAGCTTCTTGATGTCAGTACCGTTCGGAACATCTTCGATGATGTCCATGATACCGCCGTGTTCCTCGCTTATGCCGATCTCCTTTTCAGAGCAGCACATACCGTATGATGTGTATCCTGCAAGGTCACGAGGTGTGATGTCGATCTCGCCGAGCTTTGCGCCGACCTTTGCAAATGCAGTCTTCATTCCGACCCTTACGTTCGGAGCGCCGCATACTACATCTGTAAGCTTGCCGTCACCGGCATCCACCTTTAAAAGGTGAAGCTTCTTTGACTCCGGATGTTCCTCAACTGACTTTATCTCAGCAACAACAACACCGCTTAAGTCGCTGCCCTTGTAAAAGATCTCGTTTTCAACTTCGGCAGTTGAAAGAGAAAACTTGTGAATGAGTTCATCTATATTGATACCGTCAAGGTCTACGAAATCCCTGACCCAGTTAATTGAAATAAGCATTTCTTAAGACCCTCCTTATTTATCGTCTGTAAACTGTGAAAGATTTGTAAGTCCGGCTGCGTTGAGGTCACGGATATCCTTGATACCGTACTTCATCATTGCAAGTCTTGTAAGACCGAGACCGAAAGCGAAACCTGTGTATTCATCAGGATCAATGCCGCCTTCTCTGAGTACGTTAGGGTGGATCATGCCGCACGGACAGAGTTCGAGCCATCCGCTGTGCTTGCATGAAGGGCATCCTTCACCGCCGCAGATAAGGCAGTTGATATCAAGTTCGAAACCAGGTTCAACGAACGGGAAGAAACCTGGACGGAGTCTTACCTTGATATCTCTTTCGAATACTTCTGAAAGCATTGTCTTCATGAAGAAGATGAGGTTTGAGATGGAGATGTTCTTGTCTACCATTACGCCTTCCATCTGGAAGAATGTATTTTCGTGACATGCGTCAGTAGATTCATTTCTGAAGCATCTTCCCGGGAAAATAGCTCTGATCGGCTTGCCTTCGTTGATAAGCTGATCGCGGTACTTTCTGTAGATAGCGTTCTGTGCTGCTGAAGTCTGTGACTTGAGGAGCTGACCGTTTTCAAGATAGTAAGTATCCTGCATGTCTCTTGCCGGATGGAACTTAGGGATGTTCAGTGACTCGAAGCATTCGTAGTCAGTTACAACTTCGCTGTAGTCCTCAACGGTAAAGCCCATTGAACGGAAGATCTTTTCGCACTTTCTCTGAACAAGTGTGATCGGATGATATGATCCGCGTGCGAGTACCGGCGGAACTGCAACGTCGAATTCAGGCATTGAGTTGATCTCGCGTTCCATTTCAAGTGTGATCGGATGATATGATCCGCGTGCGAGTACCGGCGGAACTGCAACGTCGAATTCAGGCATTGAGTTGATCTCGCGTTCCATTTCTGCCTTTGCGAGTTCAGACTGTCTTTCGTTTATCTTTTCTGTACATGCGTTCTTAAGAGTATTTACCTGCTGACCGAAGGCCTTCTTTTCCTCCGGTGAAAGCTTGCCCATCTGCTTTGTAAGTGATGTAACAGAGCCGTTTTTACCTAAAAATGCGATTCGGATCTCTTCAAGATCAGCCGCTGCTGTAACTGCAGCAAGCTTTTCTTCAAATTCCTGCTGTAACTGAACTATCTGTTCGTTCATTTTTTGACCTCCTTAATTGATAAAAAAATCCGCCTCGATGAAAACTCATGAGGCGGATATAATTTCCGTGGTACCACTCAGATTGCAGTCTGAAACGACTGCCGCTCAGTGCTGTGACTAATACATTACTTCTGTCGTTTTTCCTGACAGATAAAAAAT
>CADAPI010000207.1 GCA_902789705.1 uncultured Ruminococcus sp. | reverse complement strand
GGATTCGATCATACTTACCGCCGGACCGTCAGCATTCCTGAAATCTGTTCCGCGGACTGTAAAATTCGCAGATGCACTTACGCCCATGTATGCTATAAGTGTTACTATTATTATTATAATCATAGCGACAGTGACTTCAATAAGTGTCATACCATACAGGCGTTTCTTTCTTTTACTTTGTCGCATATCCTTTCAGCTCCCATTTTTCATTTGCGCCATTACCCGTTTGTTCCATAATAGCTGTGACTTCACGGGTAATATATCCCGCTGTAGCTTTTGAAGACAGTTTAAGTATATCTCCGCTCGTTCTTTCAATCTCAACTTTAACCGGACACTCCAGTTCAAACTCAACAGTCAGTTTTTTTTCACTTATAAGAGTATTGGTTGGATCGTCATCTTCAAATTTCTTGTCAATATCTTTCAAATCAACTCCAAGCTCATTTCTATCTTTATTATTGATTATCATATCCGCCGTAAGTTCAATACCGGACCTGGCATAGTACTCTGCTCGTCTGGATGCTATGTTATTTATCTCTTCTTCGGCATATGCCTTGTTGAGTGCAAGCAGTCCGGTCAGGACGAAGACTACTATAAGCAGTGCGCATACTGACCAGAGCAGTGCTGAGCCTTTTAGTTTCTTTTTCATATTATCCATGCCCCCATACACGAACAGCGCAGGGGATAAACAGTATTCCCTGCGCTGTTTCCGGCAGGGTCCCCCGTCCTGCGTGATCAGTTCTGTGCTGATACAAGGTCAAAGCTTCTGTCGTACATGTGTACCTTTATTCCCACGCCTGCCTTGTATATCGAATTGTCTATTATGCTGTTAGTCTTTTTGATGTTTCCTATTGTAGGAAGAGAAGATTCAGTATCTGAAGCATTTTCGTTTTCTTCTGATGCTTTTTCAATTTCTGAAGCTGCCTTTTCAGATTCAGCAGAGTCTCCGGCATCAGCAGTTGCGATAAGTGAATCGATGTCACCGCTGTTGAAATAGAAACGGCTGATCTCCATGCCCTTCATGCTGTGTATATGCCTTAAAAATCCGATTATGTCACTGTATTTTCCAGAAATATTATAATAGATCTCGCGTGAGCACTCACCAGTATCATACTCCAGTGAAACATAGTCCCCTTCATCGGATACTACTCTGCCGCCCCTCGGATACATCGAGATCGATGAATATCCGTCAACGCTTTCCTCATTTTCCTTGTCAACTGCGCACTCCACACGCACCTTTTCCTTTTCAAGCTTCTCAATCTGAGAAGATTCGATGGAAAGGTGATATGATACAAGCATATCGGTAAGGAGCTTGTCCTGCGCACTGTTGCTCATGACCTCGCGGAGCTCGGAGCGCTTTTTGTGAAGTTCCGCCTTGGCTTCCTCGTACGATATATTGTCGATGCTGTAAACAGCTGCGAGCATTTTCATATCAGCGTAGACAAGTGACATGCTTGAAACCTTGTCATTAAGTTCCTTCTTTTTCTCGATAAGCGGACGGTAAAAATACTGCACTGCTATTACAAGTATAAGTACAACTACAAGAACGATAAGTGTTATCATCTGTTTTTTAGTAATGTTTTTCATCACTCATCATCCCCCGTTTCCTCAGTTTCTCCGGCTTCATCAAATTCCCCGTCTTCTTCGCCGGACTTTTCATTCTGGTACGACTTGTATGTCGGAGTATCATCTTCAGTTTTAAAATATCCGGTTGCCGAAAAAGCGTAGACATTACCCTGACGGTTATATCCGGTATAATTTACATAGCTGAAAATGCCTTTGTTTTCAAGTGCGCTTACAAATCCTGATGCATTTTCCGCATCTTTCGCTTCACCGTTTATGAAAACTATTCCCTGATCATAGGAAATATTTTTTATCCACGTATCTTCACCGCGGCAGTCAAGTATTTTTTTGATAAGATCAATATCAAGTTCAGCAGTTTCCTTGTTTTTCTGCTCAATGAAATCCATATTGGAAATAAATTTTTCTGAAATGAGTGTCAGAACTTCGTTTTCATATTCGAGCTTTGTAACGTTGAATGTCTGCTCGGCTGCGTCTTCGGAATAGATCTTGCGGTAAAGGTCGTCATACTGTTTCTGAACACTTCTGGTCTGGAAGAAAAGTATAAGGTATACTCCCACAAGAACTGCAAAGAGTGCTGCTCCGCACAGAGTATACAGCAGCTTTTTGTCCAGCTGTTTTCGCGTGGATTTTCCCACGGCCTTTTCGTACTGTTCGAAAAGGTTAATGTTTTTCTTTTTCATTTTCCTCATAGTCCGCACCCCGTTATAAACTTATAAGATTCCCTATAGCATAAACAAAGTCATTAACGTTTTCAGTTCCCTTGTACTTTATTTCTTCCGGATGGGAAGCTGCTGCAACATTTACCCCGACAGCTTCTGTAAGCTGAAAATAAAATTCGTGTCCTGCAGGAAGAAATCCGCTGAAGTAAAAATCAGTTATATCATGATTGGTCTTTTCTGACTTGTTGAACTGCACCAGGTTAAGGAGCACTCTTACTATCTCATCAAAAAGCTCTTCCTTGCTGTTAAGATCAGCCATGAGTCGTACTCTTCTTGAAAAACGGTAGTTGCCGTCAACGAAGAGGGTAAGTGTAAGTGTGTTCCTGTCCATTACTGCATAAACAAAAGTTTCTTCAAAAAGCTTGTTTATGTTCATAATGTATTTTATCATACACGCAAGTGCAATGTCAATGGAATCTATTTTAAGACCGAGTGACTGGAAAAGTTCGATGTATTCCGCAAGGAAATCCTTTTCCACCATGGTGGCAAGTACTGTGGCACCGCCCTGCTCGTTCTGCTGGTCAATTACCATGTAGTCCGTTATCATGGCGTCACGGTTTTCAATATCCTGAAAACTGTCAGCAATAATGGTAAGCAGGCTTTTCTGATCACGGAGCATCGGAACGTCGATGAGCTTGGTAATTACGCTTGATCCGTCGATAACAACACTTACGCTCTTTGCATCTATATGAGCACTTTCGAGGCTCTGTTTCAGTGCTGCAGGATCGGTAATAACACCGTTGAGGATACAGCCTTCCTCGATTTCCGTTTCATTTATACTCTGAACATTTACCTTCTGGCCGGCCTGACTCCCCTTTACAACGTGGACCGATCCGTTTGATATATAAACTGATGTTTTTACTCCCATATCATATTTCCTCCCACTCCGAAATATCCTTGGTTATCACAGCCTGCATCTCAAGTCCTGCACCCGGATCGGATGACTTTTCGATATTGCTGTACATACTGAATATCGGAAGCATTACTGAGCCGATGACTACAAGTACAAGACCTGCAAGAATTACGATCATTACCGGCTGCATTATTGTTATGAGCTTGTTTATAGCCGCCTGCGACTCGTACTCGTAGGAATCGGCAGTGCTGTTGAGCATTTTGTCAAGCATACCGGTCTCTTCACCGACTTCAACGGTCTGTGAAAGCTTGATGTCAAATCCGTCAATGTTCTTTATCGACTCGGAAAGCGTGTTTCCTGAACGGACGCTTTTTATAACTTCATCGAACTGCTCTCTTATATAATAGTTGGTGACTGTCTTCTTTGAAAGCGAAAGGCTGTCAACAATATTGATACCGCTGGCGTAAAGTGAAGCAAGGGTTCTGCCGAAACGTGCTGTATGAATGATCTTTATAAGCGGGCTTATCTTCGGTATTTTGACGCTTAATTTGTCGATCTGGTATTTTACCGGATAAAGCTGCAGGATAAATCCGATTATCATTACCGAGATAACTGAAAGAAGTGCAACTATGATCACATTTTCACGAATGAAAGTGCTTATGTTCATTACTACCCTTGTGATAGCCGGTACTTCCATTCCATCGAAAAGTTCAAAGAATTCCGGAAGCACGAAGGTGAAAAGTCCCATCATTACGACTACTATGAGTACGAGAAGGATTATAGGATACGTCAGTGCACTTTTTACTGCCCCCGTCATTCTGTATTCCTTTTCGTAATGGACCGCCATCTTGTCGAAGGTCTGTGCTATGCTTCCGCTTTCCTCACCTGCTCTTATCATGTTTACGAGCATGTCAGGAAACATTCTGCCCTGCATTTCCATCGCATCCGAAAGCGGAACGCCTCGCTTTATCTGTGTGGTAATGTTTGTGTACGCTTTTTTCAGCTTCGGTTCAATGTCACGTCCGCTGATTATAGTAAAGGAACGAACGACTGATACGCCTGAGTTAAGAAGTGAACCAAGTTCACGGCACAGTTCAGAAAGTTCGTTTGCCTTGAGTTTTCGTCCGAAAGTATCACTTGCCTTCTCATCAAAACTTATGAGAAAGAGCTTCTGCTGCATAAGTGCATCACGAAGCTGTTCGGGTGAGCCTGTAGTTATCTGCCCCTTGGTTATCTTACCGTCCATGGTGGACGCTTTGTAATGGTAAACTGCCATATTCCCATCCCCTGATAAGCTAATTGCCTGTAAAATAGTTCAAGCATTCAGCACTCAAATGAAGTGCTGAATGCTTGATTGTATCAGTTATTTATTAGAGGTAAAAATGAAGTAAAAATCGTGTTGCGTTAAGGTCATGGAGCTGTATAGTCTGTTACTTCAGTAAACTCTCCAGCATTAGTAGTAGCGTTTATCTTATAAGTAACCTGTCTATTATTTTCCTTGCTTATATAAAGCAGCTCGGTAACCTTACATTTTTTATTAAGCTTAATTGTTTTAATCGTTCCAGGAACTTCTGCTAATGCCTTAATATCAGTTATTGCATCATTTTTATTAGTTCCAACTTTTGTTGATGTAACTTCTACACCATCCGCTAAAGCTGTTCCCTCACCAATTAAGTAATCCAACTTTCCTACACCATAGGACTCACTGGCGATTGTCTGTGCTGCAGTAACAGCATTTCTTGCTTCAGAAATTATCGTTCTGTCCTTAGCCTTATCCAGATACCCCGTAAGTGCCGGAATCATTGCTGCTGCGAGAATTGCGAG
>CADAPI010000206.1 GCA_902789705.1 uncultured Ruminococcus sp. | reverse complement strand
ATCAACCCTCTCTGTATGGGTCAGTCTGAATACGATCCTGTAGTCGGCAAGAACATCAGAGAAACCATCCACAAGCTCTATGACATGGGCGTTCGTTTCTTCACTATCAACTCTCCTTCACTCATCAAGTATGTTAAGAAGGAATTCAGTGACGTACAGGTAACACTCGGTCTCTACGCTTACCCTGTATCTATCCAGCAGATCGAATACTGGAGAAACTGGGGCGTTGACGAACTTACTCTCGACCACGCTTTCAACAGAAACTTTGATCTTCTCAGAACAGTAATGAAGACATACAAGGACAGCGATTTCGCAATGCGTGTTATCGCTAACAACTTCTGTCTTAAGGAATGTCCTTACCGTCTCACACACGGTGCTTTCGTAGGTCACTCAGATCCTACTGCTATTTCAATGGACTTCAGCCTTATCAACTGTACATACAGAAAGATCTCAAATCCGAAGGCTATGCTTACAGCTGAATGGATAAGACCTGAAGACGTTCACTACTATGAAGAACTTGCTGAAGAAACAGGATACAAGAACTTCTCACTCAAGCTCGTTGACAGAACAAGAGCTACCCCGTTCATTGAACGTGTTGTAAAGGCATATCTTGCTGAATCATACGACGGAAACCTCCTCGACATCATCAACTGGCCTGAATCAAAAAATATCGTTCGTGACAGCATCAGCAATTCACCTGCCGGTGCTCCAAACGGTATGCCAGCAGGTGGTCCTCCAATGGGTATGCCGGCAGGCGGCCCTCCGGCAGGTATGGGCATGCCAGCAGGCGGTCCTCCAGCAGGTATGGGTATGCCGGCAGGTGGCCCTCCAGCAGGTATGGGTATGCCAGCAGGCGGTCCTCCAGCAGGTATGGGCATGCCAGCAGGCGGTCCTCCAGCAGGTATGGGTATGCCGGCAGGCGGCCCTCCGGCAGGTATGGGCATGCCAGCAGGCGGTCCTCCAGCAGGTATGGGTATGCCGGCAGGTGGCCCTCCGATGGGTATGCCGGCAGGCGGTCCTCCTCCAGGAGCACCAAGAATCAGATTCATGGAATACATGAATCCTACATTTGCACCTATCTACGGAAGAGTAATGAACTTCCCTAAGATCTACATCGACAACAAGAAGCTCGACGGATTTATGGATCACTTTGTAAAGCACAACTGTGCAAACTCACTCTGTGCAGGAACTATCATCGAAGACGGCATGAAGTGTGACCACGCATGTGACCGCTGCGGTTCATGGGTTGACAAGGTTATCTCATACGACAAGGATGAGGTTGAAGCATGGAAACAGGTTGCTGAAACACTCTTAAACGGTCTCCCGTCAGGTGCTCAGTACGAAAGATAATTGATTAGTTAATAAGAAAAATTATCTGATAAAAAATACAGCTGCAGGTTTTTCCTGCAGCTTTTTTGTTAGTGTAACATAACATACCGGCGTCTCCCTGAAACAAAAAACTGCACCCGGAAATGAGTGCAGTTTTATTTATTTAAATATCGTGATATTCTTATTCAGCAGAATCGATAAATGCGCTGTAAATGCATCTGATAGCATCCTCGAAATCACTTTCGCCGATACCAACGATGATGTTAAGTTCGCTTGAACCCTGGTCAATCATCTTGATGTTGATGCGTGCGTGTGAAAGTGCTGCGAATACTCTTGCAGCTGTACCTCTTGTCTTGTACATTCCGTGACCAACTACTGCGAGGAGTGCAATGTTCTTTTCAATCTCGAGGTGATCAGGATCTACTTCCTTTCTGATCTGTGAAAGAACAGCTTCTTCCTTTCCTTCAATTGAAGCAGCATTGAGTACGATACTCATTGTGTCGATACCTGAAGGAATGTGTTCGAATGAAAGCTCGTTCTTGTAGAGGATGTCGAGGATCTTCTTTACGAAACCGACTTCGCTGTTCATCATTGACTTTTCAATGTTTATAGCACAGAAGCCCTTCTTGCCTGCAATACCTGTAATGGTTGTCCTGCTTGTTTCTTCTGAATTGTCTTCGGCAACGATCATTGTACCAGGAGCAGAAGGCTCGTTTGTATTTCTTATGTTTATCGGAATGCCTGCTGTTCTTACAGGGAAGATAGCGTCTTCGTGAAGAACTGTAGCACCCATGTATGAAAGCTCGCGGAGTTCCTTGTATGTGATAGTCTTGATGACCTTAGGATCTTCAACTATTCTCGGGTCAGCGATAAGGAAACCTGAAACGTCTGTCCAGTTTTCATATATCTCAGCGCGTACTGCACGTGCGATGATGGAACCTGTAACGTCAGAACCGCCGCGTGAGAAAGTCTTGATAGTGTCGTTGAGTGTGATTCCGTAGAAACCAGGGATTACAGCACATTCAACGTTCTTGATTCTTTCACGTACAGCTTCAATTGTCTTGTCGAGCATGAATGAGCCGTTGTCGTCAAAGTAGATAACTTCAGCAGCATCGATGAATTCGTAGCCAAGGTATGCAGCAAGAATGATACCGTTTAAGTATTCACCGCGGCTGGCTGCATAGTCACGTCCGCTCTTAGCCTTAAGGCAGTATTCGATCTCTTCGAATTCCTTGTCGAGGCTTAAGTTAAGTCCGAGGTCGCTTATGATACCATTGTAACGGTCCTTGATCTTTCCGAACTGATCCTTGATATCTTTTCCGCTCTTTACAAGCTCGTAGCAGCTGTAGAGCATATCAGTTACCTTGATATCTTCCCTGAATCTCTTGCCCGGTGCTGAAGGAACAACGAACTTTCTCTTTTCGTCTGACTTGATAATGTCAGCAACTTTTCTGAACTGGTTAGCATCAGCAAGGCTGCTTCCGCCGAATTTTACTACTTTAACGCCCATTGTAAAAACTTCCTTTATACTAAATTTATAAGAATCACTGATTAAGTCGCAGATCCGGCTTCGCCGGATCTGCAGGCAGGCAGACTGCGGGGCTTCGCCCCGGTCCCCGCGCTGATTTATAAATAAATCAGCACTTTCACAGTCATGAAACCACTATATTATTATAATAAAAACCAGTGTTTAAAATCAATAGATATATAATATGAATTTCCAAAAATTATAACCTGTATTTTTGTCAAATACGACTGTTCTTTTCAGAAAAACAACATTCACACAAAAAAGGACACGCACTCACTTAAAGTGCATGTCCTTTCTGTACGCTTAAAAACAGTGATTAAACCGGAAATCCGGCTTCGCCGGATTTCCGGAGGAGGGATTTACGGGGCTTCGCCCCGTACCCCGCACTGATCTATTATTCTTCGTATATTCTGGGAACTCGTTTTGAAATGCCGCAAACTACCTCGTATCCGATGGTTCCATACCATGAAGCAAGTTCGTCTGCTGTTATTATGTCGTCGCCGTCCCTGCCGATAAGTGTGACTGTATCACCCGGTTTTGCATCTATGCCTGTGATATCTATCATGATCTGGTCCATGCATACACGTCCGACTATCGGGCAGCGTTTTCCCTTCAGAAGCACCTTTCCCTTTGAGGAAAGAAGTCTTGAATATCCGTCAGCATAACCGACTGTAACTGTCGCTATCTTTCGTTCTTCGGAAGCCGTGTATGTTCTTCCGTAGCTTATGCAGTCACCCGGTTCGACTGTCTTTACATATGAAATGACAGCCTTGAGTTCCATTACAGGTTCAACCTTATACGGCAGCGGAAGAGGATAGTTCGGAAGAAGTCCGTACATCGTGATACCTATTCTTGCAAGTGTGCTTACACCGTCAAAATGATAGGCAGCACCGGCACTGTTGAGGAAGTGCACATGCTTAAGTTTGATTCCGCGGTCTGCAAGTTCAAAATAAACTCCCTTTATAAACTCAGCCTGCTTTTCAGTATATTTCACGTTTTCAGGATCATCACTGTCTGCAACCGCAAAGTGTGTGAAAAGTCCCTCGGCCGCAATGTTTTCAAGTGATGCTATTCTTTCAGCGCAGTCTGCGCACTCTGAAACGGTTTTAAACTTAAGACCTATTCTGCCCATTCCGGTGTCAAGTTTAATGTGGCATCTTACCGGAGAAGGAGCGAGTCTGTTCAGTTCCTTTGCGTAATCTTCCGAAACTGCACACTGGATGATATTGTACTTTATAAGTTCATCGGCATATTCCGGAGGAGTGTATCCGAGAATAAGGATCTCACAGTCAGTAATAATATCCCTGACGCTTATTGCTTCATCAAGGTTGGAAACCGCAAAGTAACGTATACCCGTACTGTAAAGCTTCTTTATTACTTCATTTTCACCGTGACCGTAAGCATCTGCCTTGACAACAGCCATTATTTCAGTGGATGATGAAAGATGCTGCTTTATAGTATTTATGTTTCTTCCGAGTCCGGCAAGATCTATTCTCGCCCATGCTCTTTTATGATTTTTCAAAAGAATACGCTCCTTGTCTTGATATTTGTGCCTGATTATGATAAAATAGTGTATTGAGAGATACTATATTTATAGTTAAAAATAAGTTTGTATTTCAGGGAGATAATGATTTGACAGAAAAAGCAGTTTGTTTTTCAGGACACCGGCCGGAAAAGCTTCCGGGTAAAGGTGATGCCGGCAGATCTGAAACAGTTTTTATTAAAGATCTGCTTCACACCAAAATTGAACAGAGTATCCACGAAGGATATACAAAATTCTATTCAGGTGTTGCAAGAGGGATCGATCTCTGGGCGGCACAGGCCGTGCTTGATCTGAAGGAAAAATATCCTGACATTAAACTTTTCTGCGTCAAGCC
>CADAPI010000205.1 GCA_902789705.1 uncultured Ruminococcus sp. | reverse complement strand
ATTATTATGATATGTTTACCATGCAGGACGGCGATATTCCGGAAGGATTCGGCGCAAACTGGTACGGCCCGAGACTCAGCGGTAACAAGGAAGCGGCTTTTGAAAATGTCGGTTATGCATTTAAGGATCTTAATGATGACAGTGTACCTGAACTTATCATAAGTGATATTACGGATAAGGATACTAACACAGGTACAGAACTTGGCGTAGTTTATTCCTATGATGTTTTACACGGAAAAGTTGTGGAGGTTCTTGAATCGTGGTACAGAAACCAGACTTTCCTTATTTCTTCCGATACACTGGCTAATATTTCATCTAGTGGTGCGGCTTATACGAGTACAGAAAAATTCAAGTTCGAAAAAACTACTTTTGATCATAAAGTCATTTCATATGTATTCTCAGAACCTGTAGACGACAAGGTAGTGTTCTATTCAAATACCACCGGCGAAAATGACAAGAGCATTTCAGATGTTGTACCAAATTATGATCTGAATGCTGATCATGCTGAGCTTCTTGCTGCTAAGCAGAAAATTGAATTTACACGTCTGACATCATTAAGAAAAAATAATCCTGTAACGGTTTCTTATTTTAATGACAGCCTGAAAAATTACGTAGGTTATTATCTTTTCAGTGAACCTGAAAAGAATACTGTGTTTACCGCTAATGATGATATTACTTATCTGACAGTATATAATGCAGTATTAACAGATGAAAAATGGATGATCAAACCGATATGTACATGCAAGGAACTGAAAAAAGGACAGTCACTGGCTGCCGGTATCAGTTATCCGGGCGATATTCCGAATACGGGCGTTTCATTTATCGATAAATTCGGCATAAAACATTTCTATCTGCTGGGACAGAGCGGAAAAGACGGCTCACTGTCTCTTTCAGATCCTGTCTATCCGGTCGAAAGGACAATGAGCGGAGCACCTGAGGTTGATCTTTCAGATATAGCCGGAGTATGGTACAAAGGCGGAGATACAAGTTCAGCTTACGTTAATATTTCTGCAGCCGGAAAGTATACTGCTTACTTTGCAGACGGAAATGTAGAAGCTTCAGGTAAAATTGTGAAAGATAAGGACTCCTATGTTTTATACCGAGCAGACGGCACATCTTTCGTAACTTTTGCACTCGAAGACAAGACAAAGTCAGACGACATGTACACGTATGCCGGAGGCGACGAAAAAATACACTATATAAAGCTCCTCGGACCAGATGGTGCGGCTTCTGACGGACGTGGAATCGAAGAAGTTCTTGCCGGATCATGGGAGTGTGAAAAAACAGGTCTCATAATCGATTATAAAGGTGAAGGAATTTTTCATGCACTTGTTGAAGTACGCGATACAGTCGGTGGATATTTCAGGTGGAATTATTCTCTCATTTATGATAATGGTGTACTCAAATGTGACAAACAGGGAATTAAAACTCTGACAGTCGGTTTTCTCTCTGAAGACCCTCTTAATCCTAAAACAGATACATTCTACACTGACGGAAGTGCTGAATTTGTATTAGACGGAGAAAATCTTATCTGGAAAGACTATAAGGAAGATGCTGGAAAGGGCATGAAGTTTGTAAAACTTTACGATGCTGATGTACTGAACAAAAAATAAAATGTACGCCTTCGGCGTGCTATTATAAAGCGGAGTCCCGGCTCCGCTTTTATTTGAATAAATTTAAATCCGGCGGCTGAAAGTTTGGTTTCAGGCCGCCGGATTTTATAAAAAGAGGTAGAGATGATACGAAAATGTTGTTAAAATGAACCCCAATCATTTTAACAGCGCCGATGGCGCGTGTATCAGGTCGGTAATCGTCAGATTACGCCCGCAAATCGTTTTTCTCTTTGTCATTCGCAGAGCTGCTGAATATGGTTTCATATTCTTCAGTGATCTGCTTGTAATTGTCGTCTTCGAGTATGTTGTAACGCTTTGTTTTAAGCGGTTTCTGTCCGCGTCTGAAGATCAGTTCCTGACCGACAGGCATATTAAGTATATCCTCCATCGGCAGGTTTGCGCGCACAGATATGTTTGAGCAGGTCTTAAGATCCATTCCGCCCATGTATACGTAGGTGTCACAGTTGTTGATTATCGAGACGGCATCTTCGTTTCCGTACATACCTGAAAGCTGTGTTTCAGACTGCAGAAGCAGCGTAACACTGATGAGCTTTTCTCTGAATATGGATATATATTCAGGGAAGTTGAGGATTCGTGATCCCGTTGCGAAATCATCCGCTATTACACTGACCGGCCGCGGAAGTTTGCCGTCCGGACGTGATTCACCGTATTCGAACAGCTCTTTGAAGAGCTGGGAGTAAAACATGTTTACGAAATAGTTTGCACTCGGATTGACCGCTGAGGTAGTTATGAAAAGTATAGTTTTCTTATCAGCAATATCTCTGAAATTCACTGTATCGAACAGCTGTACTGTTTTCAGGATATTTTCCGTAAAGAAGAGGTCCATCGACGAGCTGAGAGTAGAGTAAATGCATCTTGCTGTTTTGCACGGTGCGATCTTGAATGTTTTCCAGTGAGCCAGTGCAGGATTGCCCGGATCATCGAGTTCAAGATATCTGAAATCAGTGTCATAAGATGTTCTGAGTTCGTCGTCGTCATCATATATTTCCATGTCGCGGAATTTCTCAACTACATCTGCAATAGTTGCATCTGGATTTTTGTTTGTTACCAGAAGGATAAGTGCTGACAGAAGACTGGTGGATGAATCATCCCAGAACGGATCAGCGCTTGAACTTGCCTTTCTGCTGTTTGCCATAACGATTGACGATGCGAGAAATTTAACGTCTATATGATTAGAGACGTATTTGATCGGGTCGAAGCTTGTGTTGCACCTTTCAGGCTTGGTAAAATCCAGTTCAAGTACATTGTAGCCACGCTTCTCAAATACAGTCTTGTACTTGTCTACGATCCTGTGTTTGGTGCATGTTACAACAAGGCTTGAGTTGTATGTGTTCAGAAGACGCGGCTCAGTTACGGACATGGTTTTACCGCCGCCAGTTCCTGCACATACGATTATGTTGTTATTGATACCTGTTTCTGAACAGTCTGTGCTGTAATTGGCTTTCGGACTGTCTCCGAGAATAATTCTGTCAAATTCCATACTCAGACCTCCAGCATTTTCTCAAATCCGATAATTTCATCTGCGAGCCCGAATCTGATCGCTTCTTCCGGACTGAAATAGTGATCAAAGCGTGTAGCTTCTTCGATCTCTTCGGGAGTCTTACCGGTGTGTTTTGAAAGTATCCTGTTTATTTTGTCTTTTGATTCCAAAAGACTGTCTGATACGGAACGTACTGATGAGGCGCTTCCCCCAAGTCCGTTGCTTATAAGCGGCTCGTGGAGCATCAGTTCGCTGTTTGGAAACATGTATCTGGTTTTTCCGCTCGTAAAAATAACAGCTGCCATTGAAAAAGCTGTTCCCATGCAGAACATGCGTAAAGGAGTTCTGCATGACTGAAGTGTGTCGTATATAAACAGACCGGACTGGATTCCTCCGCCTACGCTGTTTATCATAATGTCGATAGGTTGTTCACTGTCTTCAAGACAGAGGTAAAGCAGCTTTTTAACAAATTCGCACGCACTTTCGCTGTCTATTTCTCCTTCGAGAAATATTTTTCTGTCTGACAGTAATTTTGTTTCGATTGGCATTAATGTAATGCCGTCACATGATTTAACCTGTACATCCATAATGGGTTCTCGCTTTCTAAGTACCAGGAAATCACTGTAACAGGCGATCGTAACAGTGATCCCTGAATTTAGTGCCTTAATTTCCTTATACACCAGCAATAATCTCTATCATAAGAATACAGAAATCAGTTTGATCACAGAAACAACCTGTCCTGTGAAGATAATATGTGCTGTCCTCCTTTTTGATATTAGATTTGATTAAAAGTTATCTCCTTTAAATTTTCGTACCTCTCTTTACATGCTTATTATATATCATTTAAGTTCAAAAAGCAACCCTCCGTTAAATGATTCTACATTGCTCTTAAACAGAGATGCTTTAATTTAGTGAAACAGCTTATTATTGTATTAAAAACCACTCTGAGTGCTTCTTTTTCGGTGCTTCACGAAAACTGGAAATTGGATAGCTTTATCTGGTCAGTCTCATCTGGGAAAAGAAAGTTCCCTGAATTGAACGTATAACATAATCGCCTCACGGAATCTGATCCGTGAGGCGATTTTCTGTATTATACAGCTTTTGAGTTTAACAATGCTTCCACTTCATTTTTCTTTTCAAACAGGACGCATCCGCCGTTATGATCGCCTGAAAGAAGGTCTCCGCTTTGAAGTGCAGTAAACAGCGGTGAGTGAAGGGCTTCATTCAGAGAAGTGTTCCGTACATTGATGTCTGAGTAAGGGGAGAACGGGCATGGTTCAGCTCCTCCGTGTGAATTGATGTGGAAGAACCCTCTGCCGGCTGCGACACATCCGCCGGATGATTTTTCGTCACCCGGGAATGAGATGTAGACCATTTCAGGATGATCGTTCCGCAGATGAAGGATCCTTTCTGCCAGGTATTCACGTTCTTCGTCTGTCGGTGCAAGATCTGAGCTTTCATCAGACACAGGAACGTATTCGACGAAAATAACTGCCTTGCATCCGCGGTCTGCCAGACTGTCAAGGAAACTCTGAGATGTAACTTCCTTGTAGTTATTTTTGTTACAGTTACAGAGGCACCGAAAATAAGACCGCGTTTTTTAAATTTCTCCATGTTCCTTACAAGCAGGTCGTAGATGCCTTTTCCGCGGC
>CADAPI010000204.1 GCA_902789705.1 uncultured Ruminococcus sp. | reverse complement strand
CTTGCGGAAGCAGGATGCAGGATCATTCAGGGCTTCTGCTTCTCCAAACCGCTCGACATTGAAGAGTTTGAGAATGTTGCCTTCAGAGACGAATTACAGTAAATATGGAATCGCTGTTTTATGAATAAATCAGCGTGGGGGACTGGGGCGAAGCCCCACCCCTCCCTCAGGAAATCCGGCGAAGCCGGATTTCCTGTTTGATCAGCGTTTCCTCAGAAATATAATCCGGTACTTGAAAAAGTACCGGATTTTTTGCTTGTTATGTGTAGAAATCATACTGAAAATATGTTATAATAAAAAGTGATTTATTTTGAAGTAAAGCAGAGAAAGCATCATGTTTGTTCGTTTTCTCTGTACTTAAAGGATGGTGTACATGGGACTGAAAATAGACCGCGGGATCATTGCTGACGGTGTCGGTTTTACTGAGATAATCGATCCGAAACTCAGAACAAGCGTACTTAAGATAAAATTTGTGACGGAACTTTCCGAAAAGGCATCACAGCTCAATTCGATAGTTTCACTGCTTGTTCCTGCATCGAACAGCCGTATAAAGACTTACTCTGAAATGTCGGACAGACTAGATGTCCTTTACGGTTCTTCGCTTTACAGCGATACCAACAAGAACGGTGACTGCCAGACTGTTACCATATCGGCTGACTGTATAAACAACCGTTTTGCATTTGACGGCGAAGATATTCTCGGTGAACTTCTTGATATTATAAATGACTGTATTTTTTCGCCTAATACTGACGGCGACGGATTTGACAAAACAGAGTTTGAACTGAAAAGAAGAGAACTTATCGAAAGTATCTGTTCTGATATAAACAATAAAAGATGGTACGCAATGCTCAGGGCGCAGAAAAATATTTTTGGGGGCGAACCGGGAGAAATTTCAGTATACGGCAAAGTGGAAACCGCTGAAAAAATAACTCCCCGTGAGGCTTATGAGGCATATCAGTGGCTCCTTAAGACTGCGGTCATCGAGATCTACTTTGTTTCTCCGGAAGAAGACCATTCAGCAAAGGAACGTTTCAGAAAGATGTTTGAAGGCGTGGAGCGTGATGTAAAGGATGTACGTTTCCGTGCACCGAGTCCGCTCAAGAACGAGGTCTGCCGCGTGACTGAAAAGGTAAAGATGAAGCAGACCAAGGTCGTAATGGCTTTCAAGTCTCTGACTGAAAAACGTGAGGCTGCTTCCGTGATGACAAGGCTCTTTGGCGGCACACCGTTTTCAAAGCTTTTTACAAACGTCAGGGAGAAAATGAGTCTCTGCTATTACTGCGCG
This sequence comes from uncultured Ruminococcus sp., assembly GCA_902789705.1. GTDB lineage: Bacteria > Bacillota > Clostridia > Oscillospirales > Ruminococcaceae > HUN007. Next base: position 3,498 of record CADAPI010000204.1, on the reverse strand, counting down.
GCTTCATTTGTCTACAGCAAGGGAACCCTTTTCGTTGAAAGCGGAGTTGAAACTGAAAACACCGAAAAACTTGTAGCTGAAGTACAGAATCAGCTTGACAGCATAAAGAACGGTGATTTTACCGATGAAGAACTGGACAATACAAGGCGTTACCTTATCAATCTGGTAAACGGAGTTGAAGATTCACCGTCATCACTTATTTCATGGTATTTTGCAGGACGCTGCTGCGGCGATGACATATCTCCTGAAGAGCATATATGCCGTCTTGAAAAGCTTACCCGTGAAGACATTATTGAGGCTGCACGTTCGTTCAGTCTTGATACGGTATATGTAATGGAGGCTGACGGAGAAGGTGAGGACGCAGAGGAGGATGACGATGAATAAAGAGATCATCACAAGCAGTATAACTGGTGATTCCTACACAAGAATAAAACATAAGAGCGGCCTTGAGATACTTGTCTGGGAAATGCCTGGATTTTCATCTGCCGAGGCACTTTTCGGAACAAGATACGGTTCGATAAACACACGTTTCAGAACACTTGGCGAAAGCAACTATACTACAGTTCCGGAAGGAATAGCGCATTTCCTTGAGCACAAGCTTTTTGAGAATGAGGAGTGCGATGCTTTTGCACAGTATGCCAGAACAGGCGCATCGGCCAACGCCTATACATCCTTTGACAAGACATGTTATCTTTTCAGCTGCACACAGAATTTTAACGAATCGCTGAAGATACTTTTAAGCTTTGTGCAGGAACCGTATTTCACTGAGGAAACGGTACAGAAGGAGCAGGGTATAATCGCACAGGAGATCAGAATGACCAACGACAATCCGGGTAACCGTTGCTTCTACAACATGCTTAAATGCATGTATCACGAGCATCCGGTCAAGATCGACATTGCCGGTACAGTTGAAAGCATAAAGAAAATAAATGCAGATCTTCTTTACAAGTGCTACAACACTTTCTACAATCTCAACAACATGGTGCTTGTGGCAGCCGGAAATGTGAAGACTGACGAGATACTCGCCATTGCAGATGAAAAGCTTCGCATGTGCGAGGACATAAAGCTTGAAACAGTATTTCCTGATGAACCTGAAACAATAGTTAAGAAGGAAATGACTGAAAAAATGTCAGTCGGAATCCCGATATTCAACATAGGCTTCAAGTCTGCTCCGGGCAGCGGATACGATATAATCAAGGCGGAACTCGAGATGTTTACAGCACTGAGCGTCATCTCAAATCCTGCTTCGGAATTCTACAGAAAGATGATGGAAGACGGTCTTATCAATTCCTCATTCTCAAACGAGATCTTTTCCGGGGACGGATACTTCGCAGCAATATCCGGAGGAGAATCAAAAGATCCTCACGAAGTATATGACCGCCTTATGAATGAGATCGAACGCGTGAAAAAGGAAGGCATAGATCCTGCTCTGTTTGAAAGCATAAAAAAATACACATACGGCTCAGCAATCAGAGAACTCGAAAGCCCAGAACAGGCGGCCTCCCTTCTCATAAACAGCTACTTCTCAGAAGTGACCGCCTTCGACGGTATAAAAGTCATCTCCGAAATGACCTGTGACGACGTAATGACCGCCGTAAAAACCCGCCTGAACCCAGAAACCGCCGTCCTCTCAATAATAGAACCTTAGTGCGAAGGGTTCAAGGGGCAATCACAGCGAAGGCTCCAAGGAGAGACCGCCGCGAAGGGTCTAAGGGGCGACCGCAAAGCCCCTTGCGAAGGGTTTTTAAGGGGCGATCGCAAAGCCCCTTAATAATGGAGTCCCCTAACAAAAATAATAGAGCAGTAACAAATAAAATTCATAAAAAAAAGGAAGAAGAAAAACCATGGATATGACATCACTAAATCTATCCCCGGACCAGCTGTCCTTCCCCGGCCTTGGCCTCAACGCCATCACCGTCAGCAGTACCGCCTTCACCATCTTCGGCATAAACATCGCCTGGTACGGCGTAATAATCGCCTGCGGAATGATGCTTGCAATCGCCTTCGGCCTCTCACAGGTGAAAAAATTCGGCATCAGCCCGGACCGTGCAACCGACGTCATCCTTGCCGGAATAATCGGCGGAATAATCGGTGCCAGAGCCTACTACGTCCTCATGAATCTCGATTATTATTCCAAAGACTGGAAGTCAATCTTCATGACGAGAAACGGCGGTCTTGCCATCTACGGCGGAATAATCGGCGCACTTCTCGCCGGCCTTGTTGCCTGCAGAATAAGAAAAGTCAAAGTGCTTCCTATGTTTGACGTAGCAGCAATGGGCTTCTTCATCGGACAGTCAATAGGCAGATGGGGCAACTTCTTCAACCACGAAGCCTTCGGCAAAAACACCGATCTCCCGTGGGGCATGACAAGCGGCAGGATCCAGTCCTGGATAACAGAAAACGCAGGAACATCAAAAATCCTCGAAGGCCTGACAGCTGAAAGAGCAGTTCACCCGTGCTTCCTCTACGAATCCGTCTGGTGCCTGCTCGGCTTCATAATCCTTTTCCTTGTTTCAAGAAAAAGAAAATTCGACGGCCAGATCTTCCTCCTCTACATCTTCTGGTACGGCCTAGGCAGAACCTTCATAGAAGGCCTCAGAACCGACAGCCTCATGCTCGGTAACATCCGAATCTCACAGGCACTTGCATGCATCTCATCCATAATCGCCCTTATCCTTCTTTTCGCCATCGGCTCAAAAGTAAAAAGAATGGGCGAAGATTACGTCTTCTACAAAGACACCGAAGAATCCAGAGCCCTCCTGGCAGCCGATGCCGCAGCCAAAACCACAGGTGAAGAGGCGAAGGGTCATAGGGCGACCGAAGGAAGTGCAGAGCTCGACCGCAAAGCCCCTATAGAAGGATCTGAGGAAACTGAAGAAAATACAGAGGCTGCTGAAGAAGCAGAGAAAGAATCATAACCCCCGATGATAGATTATCGAAAACCTGAATGTTACGAAAAGCCCGCGAAGGGGTAAGGGCGCCCGAAGGGTGTGCAAAGCTCGATCGCAAAGCCCCCTGAAAAAGAATTCAACTAACAATAATAATTGAAATATAACTTAAAAGGAGAATTATAAAAATGGCAAAAATAATAAGCGGAAAAGAAGTATCTGCAAAAGTAAAAAACGAAGTTAAGGAAAAAACTCTTGAACTGAAAAACAAAGGCATTGAAGTAGGTCTTGCAGTAGTGATCGTAGGCGATGACCCTGCATCAAGAGTATATGTAAACAACAAGAAGAAAGCCTGCGAGGAAGTCGGCTTTACTTCATACGAATACGCCCTTCCTGCCGAAACAACAGAAGAAGAACTCCTCGCCCTCGTTGACAAACTCAATAAGGACGACAAGGTAAACGGCATACTCGTTCAGCTCCCTGTTCCGAAACACATCAACGAAACAGCTGTTATCAACGCTATTTCACCGGACAAGGACGTTGATGCTTTCCACCCTGTAAACGTAGGAAAGATCATGATCGGCGACTACGCATTCCTTCCGTGCACACC
>CADAPI010000203.1 GCA_902789705.1 uncultured Ruminococcus sp. | reverse complement strand
ACAACGGTTTCTGTGTTATTGACGAATCAAAGTGCATTAACTGCGGTCACTGTATACACAACTGCCCTTTTGGTGCTATCAGCTCGAAGACTTATCTTGTACAGATAATAGAAGCAATAAAGACTGGTAAAAAGGTTATTGCAATGTGTGCTCCTTCAATTGAAGGACAGTTCGGTGAGAAAGTAACTCTCCAGTCCATTAAGAATGCTCTTCTTAAGCTCGGATTTGACGACATGGTAGAAGTCGGACTCGGCGCTGACATCACAGCAGCATATGAATCTGCTGAATGGAGTCACGCCAAAAAGGAAGGCAGAAAGATGACCACATCCTGCTGCCCTGCTTTCATTAATATGCTTAAAAACAATTATCCTGAACAGTACAAGGAAAACATGTCTGAAGTTGTTTCCCCTATGTGCGCTGTTTCAAGATATCTGAAATACAAGTATCCTGACTGCGTAACAGTTTTTGTCGGTCCATGTATTGCAAAGAAATGGGAAACTCTTGATAAGTCAGTTGAAGGAAATGCTGACTATGCCATCACATTTGGTGAACTTCAGGTTCTCCTTCGTTCACGCGATCTTGAGTTCGAACCTACTGATGAACAGTATCAGGAAGCTTCCGTATTCGGTAAGGGATTTGCTTCTGCCGGTGGCGTCGGCGGTGCAGTTCTTGAATGCATGAAAGAACGCGGCGAAGATATTTCCGATATCACACTGTACAAGGCAACCGGTGCTGCGGAATGTAAAAAAGCACTTGCTCTTCTTAAGGCAGGCCGCTTGACCGAAGACTTTATCGAAGGTATGGCATGTACCGACGGATGCGTAGGCGGACCTTCAAATCACAGAGCTCCCGTCGAGATCCACAAAGCACGTAAAGCTCTTCTTGACAGTGCCGATGACAGGCAGATACTCAAAAACATCGAAAAATATCCTGTCGATAAATTCTCAATGTACCGTGACGGTCATATGGATTAAGCTGCTTATTCAGGCAGATCGATAAATCAAAGCACCACTTCGAAGATTTATAAATTGATCCGTTATAATAAAAAGGAACTGCATAAGATTCTTATCCTTTGCAGTTCCTTTTCTTTTTTTAAATAAGCGTTAATACTATTGCTTTCACTGTAATTTTATTTTTTTAAAACAGATACAACTATTTGTCCGTTAAACTCAAGGCCTTCAAATTTAACTGTATATCCTGAGTCTATCGTTTCGTAACCGCTGCTGTCATATGCCATCAGTTTTGTCTGTGTTTCTCCGGGCTTTAAATAACCGTGTGACTCATTGTTCACAAGTCTCAGAATACGCTGCTTGTCATCACCGTTATAGGTATCTGCGTAATTATAGTATTTGAACTCTTTCTGTCCCCAGTAGGTTTTATGCATTTCTGCCTGAACATGCATTATTCTGATACCAGTATTGTTTTTGTCATTGTACCATCCGTTCAAGAAATTCCTGACATCATTGTTGTTTCCTTCACAGCTCTGATATTCCACTAAGAAATATTCGCTTGTAAAGTTTCCGTTCCAGTTTTTCAGCGGAAGAATAAGGCAGCTTCCTTCTTTTGCTGGATCTGAAAGCGAAAATACCTGTTCACCTCCTGAATTCAGATCATATACCTGAACTTCATTTTCACGCAGCCATCCGGCCATAAGTTTTGAGAAAGTACAGTAATCGCCAAGGGAATCGTCCATTTTACAGTAGCCGGCAGGCCCTTTAAGTCCTTCGTAATCCTGTGACTCATATTTGTAATAGTCCTGAAGTCCCATACAGTGTCCGAACTCATGTGTATAGTCTCTTTTGAAAACATACATGTTATCTTTATACGGCATGGTGTTCATTCCGGCATACTTTACAACTTTAACGCCGTCAACTTTAAAGTTCGGGTCATAGTACCAGGTGTGTGTGGCCGCATACCAGAAGTCCTTTATAGTGCCTGACGCGTTGTCAAGGGGCACAGTAAAGGTAAGTACATCTATATCCCCGTCGCCGTCACCGTCATAGTCTGAATAATTTATCTTTTCATCCATTGTTTTCAGGACGTCCTTCATCATTTTTTCTCTGGTGGAAAGATCGACACTGTAACCTTCGATGTCAGCATTAAGCGTACAGTAATAAACATCTCCGGACATAGTAAGATTTCCATACGAAGCTCTTTCTATATATGCAGTAAGGCTTTCATAAGGGTACTTTGCCTTCCCTTCTCCGAACAGTTCGGTCTCTAGGTCCTCTTCACTCATTTTCTCATTATTGAATTCCACAAGGAAATTCAAGGAACGAACCTCTCCGGTGGTCTGTGCACTTGTTACCAGTCCGTTAAGTGAAGAAGGAATGAGAGGAGAATCAGTGACAGTAAATGTTCTGTGATCATACTTCTCAGAATATTGATCCATGAGATATTGCTTTAGATAGACGGAGTCCTGAAAGTCCGTATAACCATTACCGTCAAAATCGGCGATCTGCTCTGTCAGCGGATCTGTATCTTTATCTTTTTCTTCTGAAAGCATATATGATTTGTGCAGCGCCAGATCTGCAATATCCACCCTTCCGTTTCCGTTCATATCCCCGCGGATATATGTTGTAACTGTAGTTTCTCCTGAAGCAGTCATTCCCATTAATGACGAAAACATAAGTGCAGCCGCAGAAAGAAAAGCCGCCGGTTTCTTCAGTTTCTTTATCATATACGATCCTCCTGCCGGTTTAATTGATTTTTATAATTGCCGGATTAGTGCAATTTCACTTAATATTATAGCATGATGGTTGAATGTTTGCAAGAGGATGCACATTAATTTTACCTTAATATTACAGCTTGAATTACTTAAACTTTATTTTGACAATTCCAATTGAATACCACTTTTAAATATGATATAATTATTTTGTATTGTTTATTCAGAAAGGAAATCATAATGATCGATTGTCATACACACACAGCAGTATCACCGGACGCTGAAGGCGATACACTTTCTTCATACAGACAAGCGGCCAGTCTCGGACTTAAGGCACTTGCGGTAACGGAGCACGTCGAAGCCAACCGCCCTGAAGGACCGGAAAACTATACTACAGTCCACACAAGTGACGAGCACTATTTCTATAACCGCGATATTTTCCATAAGTCGATGGAAACAAATCTTCTGGTTCAAAAGCAGATCGCCGGAGATACTGTATTTATAAACGGCACCGAACTCGGCCAGCCGACACATAACTTTGAATTTGCCGATGAAGTCGTATCGGACGAAAGACTTGACTTTGTTATCGGATCAATGCATGAACTTAAGGGCAGAGATGATTTTGCTTTTCTTGACTATAAAAAAGAAGATCCGGACAGGATACTTACAGAGTATTTTGAAGAGATACTCGCCATGTGCAAATGGGGTAAATTCGATGTTTTAGGCCATCTCACCTATCCTCTCAGATATATCTGCGGCGAGCAGGGTATTCCTGTTGATCTTTCAAAACACGAAAGCATCATCAGAGACATTTTCAAGGAGACTGCCTCCATGGACAAGGGTATTGAGATCAACACCTCCGGACTCAGGCAGGATTACGGAAAGACTTTTCCGGACTTCGACCTTGTAAAGCTCTACAGAGAATGCGGCGGTCAGATTATTTCACTCGGCTCTGATGCTCATAAAACCGCCGATATCGGTAAGGGCATAAGAGAAGGAATGGAAATTGCTAAGGCAGCCGGATTTTCAAAGATCTATTACTTTAAAAAGCATGTACCATATGGTATTTCGATATAAGGAGCAGAAGAAATGAGTAAAAGTATATCTTTAAAAACATACGCCAAGATCAATCTGACACTTGACGTTACCGGAAAACGTGAAGACGGATACCACAACATTGACAGCATTTTCGAGGAGATCTCCGTTTGCGACACGGTATCGGTCACAGCTAATGACAGCGGATTAATAACCGTTTCCTGCAGTGTTCCGGGTATACCGTGTGATGAAAGAAACATAGTTTACAAAGCTGCTTCCATATTTTTTGAAGAGACTGGTATAAAAAATCCGGGTATACACATTGATATTGAAAAGAAAATTCCAAGTCAGGCCGGTATGGGCGGCGGAAGTACCAATGCTGCCGGTGTTTTCAGAATTCTTGATAAGCTTTTCGAAACACATCTTGGCGAAGAAAAACTTTGTGAGATATCTGTACGTTCAGGCGCAGATACACCTTTTTTCATAAGAGGCGGACTTGCACATATAAGCGGAATAGGTGATATTATTGTGCCCCTCTCTCCTCTTTCCGAACACTTCATTGTTGTCGCCAAAGGAACCGAAGGTGTTTCCACACCGGCTGCTTACCGTGAGATCGATTCACTTGAAAACGTTCCGCATCAGAATACAGAAGCTATTCTTAAAGCCTGCAGAGATGATGACATTAACACACTTATGGCTAATGCGCTCAATACATTTGAGCTTACCAAACTTCCTGATGACATTGCAAAGATCAGAGATATTATGAAGAAACACAATACCACTGGAACGCTCATGACCGGAAGCGGCGCTGCTGTATTCGGTATTTTCACCGACAAAGCAAAAGCTGAAGCTGCAGAAAAGGAGCTTGATTCACTCTATCCTTTTGCAATGTTATGTTCTAATATTTGTCCCGAAAGAAACAACTTTTCATGATCAGACCATAAAGTCTGAAAAATTATTCACTTATAAAAAGAAATCAGCACATCAGGCTCAAATTTCTATGCAAAGCCTGATGTGCTGATTGTATATTTGCGTGACTTCACCCTGTGCCCCATGCTGATTAAAAAAATCAGAGTTTCCTTAAGACATAAGTTTAGGCCGTAATTCCTTTTTTATCAGATTATCGTTTTTCAACCTTTGAAACTTCTTCAAGGAATCTTTCAAGGTGCTGGTTTACTTCGGTATCGGAATCATCGATTTTCGGAAATATCTCATAGAGTTTCTTTTCAGGAGTATATCTGTATGAGTTTTCAAGAATCCCGGTATCGTAGTCAGCAAGCTCCCAGAAGCGGAAAAGCAGTTCCTTAAGCGCAGGAGTTTCGTAGAATACCTTTAGTCTGGAGTTGAGTCCGTATGAATAAGGACTTGTTCCCTGTTTATAGACTCTCTTTATTGCGGCAACATCTTCAGCTGCGGATGATGTTGCAACGATAATATCGAAATATCCTTCTTCGCAGATGAACCTGTCATAGTCAGGATCGTAGTACGTAAAATCCTTTTCTGTAAGAGCAAAGTCGAATCTTTCTGTCTGCCCCGGTTCAAGATATATCTTTTTAAACGCCTTCAGCTCGCTTTCCGGTTTTCTGCAGGTCGAATATACGTCACTTATATAGATCTGTACTACCTGAGAACCGGCGGTTTTACCGGTATTGGTTATCTTTCCGCTGACAGTAAGGCGTTCACGGAAGCGTTCTTTCGATGTGCATACATCACTGATCTCAAATGTTGTATAGGAAAGACCGTAGCCGAAATTATAAGCAGGCCTGATCTTTTTCTTCGCATAGTATCTGTAACCGATGAAAATTCCTTCACCGTATGAGACTTCGCCGCCGTCACCCGGAAAATTGATGAAAGTAGGCGTATCTCTGTAATGAGCAGGAAATGTTACCGGAAGCTTTCCCGACGGACTGACTCTGCCGGTAATTATGTCAGCCATAGCCTTACCGCCCTGCATACCCGGAAGGAACATACAGAAAATACCGTCCACATAAGGTTCGTACTCAGAAAGCGATACCGGACCGCAGACATTGAGGATAAGAGCTATACGGAAACTCTTAAGCTGCTGTTTTTCAAGTATCAGCTCGCGAAGTACTGCCTTGTCGCGCTTGTCAAGTTTCATATTTTCCCTGTCATTGCCCTCCATACCGGTAAGCGAAGCAACAACGATGACTGTTTCGTTGTTTCCTTTTATTTTTCCGGTTATCTGAGGATGAACTGAAACTCTGTTTCCTCCAAGTATCTTTATTAGTTCTTCAGAAAATGAGGTGTTTCTGTCTGTTATAACAGCAGCACTTCCTTCACCGCAGGTAATAAGTTCCTCACAGCCTGTTCCTGTAATAATGATTTTATCATTTCCGTTTACATCAAACGGAAATATATTACGTGTATTTTTTAACAGTACTATGCCTTCTGATGCTGCCCGGTACGCTGCTTTGTCAGTGAGTTCCTTAAGTTCTGAAGCGTTTTTGTATTCCGGTTTATACAATTTCTTCTTCTCGTCGAGATAATCGATAAGTTCAAGCATGTTGAACACCGCTTCGTTAAGCTTTTGGGTTGAAGCAAGACCGTCCATTACAGAGTGTGCATAGGTTTCTGTGACCTTTTCATCAGGTGGTCCCGGCATTGAAAGATCGTTTCCGGATTCTACAGCTCTGATATGGTCATTAACTGCATTCCAGTCGGATATTACAACGCCGTCGAATCCCCATTCATCCCTGAGCTTGTCGTGAAGAAGGGTTCTGTTTTCAGAGCACGGCACTCCGTTTATTCTGTTGTAAGCGCTCATCACGGTTTTTACTTCTCCGTCCTTGACACAGGCACGAAATCCCGGAAGATAGATCTCTTCAAGCGCACGCTTTGAAACGGAAACATTTACACCGGTCCTGTTTGTTTCCTGATTGTTTACCGCAAAATGCTTTACGTTTGCAGCAACAGGATATTTCTGGACACCTTTGATAAGCTCAGGAGCAAGAGCAGATATCAGATACGGATCTTCGGAGTAACCTTCGAAAAGCCTTCCTCCGAGAGGATCACGGTGAATATTGATATTAGGCGTGCCAAGGAGAATATCGATCCCGTACGCAGCAGCTTCAGTACCGAGCGCTTCACCGACTTCCCTTACGGTATCAGGATCAAAAGTCGCAGCAAGAAGGATTCCCGGCGGAAAACAGCCCGGTGACATATCAGGCATTCCGGTAAGGTCATCCAGCTTTCTCTTTATTATATCCCTTATCCTTTTTTCTTCTTCATTCAGTCTTTCTTCATGATAATAGTTTTTTATAACATTTGAAAGCACTGTTCCCTGCGGTTTGATTTTTTCATCATTATCGTC
>CADAPI010000202.1 GCA_902789705.1 uncultured Ruminococcus sp. | reverse complement strand
ACCGCTTGCCGCCTACTGTTACGGAATAGAAAACGACCTTATAAACTGGTCAACGTTTCTGGTCGATTCCCCTCTTCCTGCAGGAGTTGCCGACGAAAACGAATGGCCTGCAAACTACAATAACAAGTACACCGGTAAATCATATCCCGTGTACACCTTCCTTGCAGAATCCTACAACACCGGTTCAGCACAGCTGTGCAATATGTTCGGCGTGGAAAATGTATTTAATTTCGCAAAGAATACCATGAAGCTTGATCTTGATCCGGAAACGGACATGACATACGCTGCAGTTGGCGTAGGCGCAACGGGTTCAGGTCCTTCCCTTGTAAATCTCACCAACGCCTACATGCCTTTCGGCAACGGGTTCAGGTCCTTCCCTTGTAAATCTCACCAACGCCTACATGCCTTTCGGAAACGGCGGTGTATGGCACAAAGCACACATCGTAAGAAGAATAGGTGATTCTTTTTCCGAACGTGTTTATCTGGAAAACGACTCATGGAAAGGCGAACGCGTGATAAGTGAGGAAACCGCCTTTATAATGAGAAAGATGCTCCGCGAAGTCGTAGAAAACGGAACGGGTAAAAAAGCTGCTCTGCAGAACAAGGAACTTTGCGGTAAGACGGGCACAACGGAAAATTACCGTGACATCCTCTTTGCCGGACTTACCGAAGACTACGTGTCCTCCGTATGGATCGGATACGACAACGGAATAAACTCACAGGCACTTAAGGACGCTTCATCTCCTGAGATATGGAAAAACGTTTTCGGGAACTACGCCGACAGCGTTGAATCGGACGCATCCTTCCCGGAATGTGAAAATGTAAAAATATCTGCCTACTGTGCCGAGACCGGAAAGCAGTCAGCCAAAAGATGTCCGTGGGGCGGCAGAGGATATTACAAAACCGACCATCCGGATACATGCAAAAAAACTCATCCTCTGCCTGTGATCAAAGTCTCATCATCCCCTGCTCCGGTCACATCTGAAGTTACCGGGACCACTGTTCCAGTCACACCGGCAGTGACTGAAGCCGCTGTTCCTGCAGCCGAACCTGCCGCATGATAGTCAGACTCTACAAATTATTTCTCAGATATATTCTTTTTATCGCTTTTTGAACAAATCACTTTCGGTTTTCATAGAAATATATTAACAAAGGCAAACTTATGTGATATAATTATAGAGAACGTCAAAATTACCACGGCGTTTCCATCTTACGCTTCTGAAAGGAGCAGACCAATGGATAACAACAATAAAAAACGGTCTGTTGCGGGAAAGGTGATCGAAAGGATCGGCGACATAGCAGAAGAGATCCTCGAACAGTACAGAGGTCCCTTTTCCGATTACGAGGAAGAACGCAGGCGAAAACGAAAACAGCGAATGTATGAGTTTTACGGCGGCAAACCTCCGAAAGACCGAAAAACAAGAGAACTGTACATAGGACTTTATTTTTTAAAGAAAACATTCCAGGGTATCGGAACAGCGATATTTACACTTTTCCTCATGTTCATACTCACAGGTACTATAGTGGGAACTGTTGTTGCTGTCTACCTGATGAACTTTATGGACTCCACCGATTCAGTAGTACTGGACGCCTTCAAGCAGAGCTTTGCGTCCTACATTTACGAAATGAATCCGGAAACCGAAGAATACGAGCTCATCTTCAAGGTAACCCCTGAATCACACAATGTAAAGCTTCCGTGTGACATAAGCGCACTTCCTGATCATGTAAAGTTTGCTTTCGTATGTATCGAGGACGAACGTTTCTACGCACACGAAGGTGTTGACTTCAAGCGAACAAGTGCCGCTATTCTGAACCTTGCACTCAATCAGATCGGTGTACACCGTGCTGAATTCGGTGGTTCGACCATCACACAGCAGCTCATCAAGAACGTTACACACGATGACGAGCAGACATGGGACAGAAAGATGCGAGAGATCTTCCGTGCAATGAAGTTCGAAAAGAACTATACCAAGGACAACATCCTCGAAGCTTATCTCAACGAGATCTACTTCAGCGGTGTTGAAGGATACCACATGTACGGCGTTGAAGCTGCATCTATCGGTTACTTCGGCAAATCAGCCACCGAGCTTTCAATTGCTGAAGCAGCGGTTCTGGCCGCTATACCGAAAGCACCTAACGACTACAACCCTGTCGAGGAATTCGAGGCAAACAAGGAACGTAAAGAGATCTGTCTTTACAAGATGTTCGAGCTCGGTGTTATTTCCGCAGAGGAATACGAAGAAGCTATGAATCAGGAAATTCTCCTTACAACAATGCCTGAATTCCAGAAGAAATACAAGAACTACAAGAAGCTCACTGAAAGCGACGAGGAATTTGAAAACCCGGCAATTCTTTCATGGCCTCTTGAAACTGCACTCAACGAGATCGGCGACTACCTCAAGGAAAAGAACAAACTTGAATCACGTGCGCAGGGTCTTGAAATGTTCAACAGCGGCGGTTACAAGCTTTATCTTTCTTCCGACCGTACAATGCAGGAATATCTCGACGAAAAATATGAAGACTGGTACTACTTCCCTGAAGCAGAAAGTACGGAAGGCCAGAAGATACAGTCAGCAATCGCAGTACTGGACTACAAGGGACACATTCTCGCCCTTGAAGGCAAGCTCGGCAAAAAGGAAGTCAGCGATAACCGAGGATTCAACGCAGCCTACGAAGGCGGACGTCAGCCGGGTTCAACTATCAAGCCGGTAACCACATACGGTTATGCGATTGAAAACAACCTGATGACGTATTCATCATTCTTCTACGATCAGTATCTCCCGTACGGTGCTGTACCGGGATTTGACTACTGGCCGCACAACTACGACGGCGCTCCGTCAGGCGGTTACTACCCGGTATACTACTTTCTCAAGCAGTCCATCAATACACTGCCGGCACAGATCGTCTACAACGACGGCGACAACCGTGCCCGTGCAGTATATGACTTCGCAACAAGAAAACTTCATCTTGACCTCGACCCTGAATGGGACGTTGACTACGCTCCGCTCTGTATCGGTGCCACAAATACCGGTCCGAGCGTTATAAACCTTGCGAACGCCTACATGCCTTACGGCAACAGAGGCCGTTACTACAAGGCAAGTATCATAAGCAAGTGCGTTGACGTTATGACAGGCGACTACATAATCAACAATGAAAAGCGTGATTACGAGCAGGCCGTAAGTGAAGAAACAGCATACATCATGAACAGACTCATGGAAAACGTAATCACAGACGGTACAGGTACTGCAGCTGCTCTCTGGAGCACACCGCTCGTCGGTAAGACAGGTACATCGGAAGACTGGCGTGATATCTCGTTCGTCGGTCTTACACCGGACTACATCTCAGCCATCTGGATCGGTTACGACAGAGGTACAAACTCATGGGCTATCGAAGGAGCCAACTCAGCAGGCATCTGGAAGAGCGTGTTCGGCAACTACGCTGATGAACATGCATCCGGCGATGACTTCCCTGTATGTGAAACAGTTGCACACGAAAGCTACTGTGCTTACTCAGGCATGAGAGCTACTTCAAGATGTCCGGTAGGCGGAATGGGTTACTTCAAACCTGAAGACGGCTACTGTACAGCTCACTGATAAAAATTATATGAACAGAAGAAGGGCAGAATTCAAAACAAAACCCTCCCGTATACTGAATGACCCACTTCGTTACGGGCAATAAAAAAACAAAACCGGTTCGGGGATCTTCCGAATCGGTTTTTTAGAAAGGAGTATGCAGATGGATAATAAAAATGATCACCAGCATTCAGATGACTACATAGACAAAATTCTCAAAGAAACTGAAAGCACCGGTGACGTTCTTGACGATCTTACAACAGAACCGGCAGCATCCACCGAAAACAAAACAAACACAGCATCCGTTCACGAGGCAGAAAACAGTACGAAAACTGATTCTGCATCACCTTTCATTGAAAACCTCCCCGTCTCAGACAAGCTGAAGGAGCGACTCGAGGACATAAAGGAGGAACTCTTCGACGACTACGAGGCCGAACGCCGGATGAAGCGAAAGCGCGACCTTTACCTTTTCTACGGCGGCAAGCCGCCTGAGGATCCGAAGGAACGAAGAAAGTACATCACGGTATTTGCCATAAAGAAATTCTTCAGCATTATCGGAACTTCAGTATTCACGCTGTTCCTTATGATGACGCTTACATTCACCATCGTCGGAATGGCAGTTGCGTTCTATCTCTTCGACTTCATGAACACCACTGATACCGTCGTACTTGAGGAATTCAAGCAGAGCTTCGCCTCATACATCTACGAAATGAATCAGGAAACAGACGAATACGAACTGGTTTACCGTGTAACGCCTCAATCACATGACGTAAAGCTTCCGTGTGACTTAAAAGGACTTCCGGACCACGTAAAATATGCCTTCGTAAGTATCGAGGACGAACGTTTCTACGCACACGAAGGTGTTGACTTCAAGCGTACCAGTGCCGCCATCATCAACCTGGCACTCAATCAGATCGGTGTACACCGTGCTGAATTCGGTGGTTCCACCATCACACAGCAGCTCATCAAGAACGTTACACACGATGACGAACAGACATGGGACAGAAAGATGCGAGAGATCTTCAAGGCCATGAAGTTCGAACGTACCTACACCAAGGATGACATTCTTGAAGCTTACTTAAACGAGATCTACTTCAGCAGTATCGATTCATATCACATGTACGGCGTTGAAGCTGCTTCAGTCGGTTACTTTGGTAAGCCGGCAAGCGAACTTACTATCGCTGAAGCAGCTGTTCTCGCAGCTATCCCGAAAGCTCCGAACGCCTACAACCCGACAACTGATTTCGAGGCAAACAAGGAACGTAAGGAGATCTGTCTTTACAAGATGTTCGAGCTTGGCGTTATTTCAGCCGAACAGTATGAAGAGGCAATGAACGAGGAGATACTCCTTACAACAATGCCTTCATTCAAGAGCAAAAATCCTGACTACATGAAACTCACTGAAAGCGACGAAAGCTTCCAGAACCCTGAGGTTCTTACATGGCCTATCGAAACGGCTCTTTCCGAGATCAGTGACTACCTCATGGAAGCAAACAACCTTGAGACACGTGAAGAAGGACTTACAATGTTCAACAACGGCGGTTACAAGCTCTTCCTCACAACTGACCGCAAGCTTCAGT
>CADAPI010000201.1 GCA_902789705.1 uncultured Ruminococcus sp. | reverse complement strand
CTATGACTGCAAGACACTTGCAGATTTTCCTCCTGTGGAAGAACCGGACGGACCGGAATTCTGGGTACAGGCAAATATCAACCAGGAATCAGACACATTTACCGAGCTCAAGATAAATGCAGTTAACCATTCTGCATGGCCGGCAAGATATATAAAGGATCTTTCCTACAACTACTACTTTGATATTTCGGAAATACTCGATGCTGGACTTACGGCCGACGATATCACAGCGAAAATAGGCTACGATGAATGGGCACAGGCCAAGGTTGAAGGACCGACACAGTACGACGGAAACATCTACTATATCAAGGTAAAATACGAGGACGGATCAGTTCTTGCTCCTATAGGCAAGGAACAGGAAAAGGCGGAGATCCAGGTACGTATCTCAATTCCTGACTCCAACAAGGTATGGGATTCTTCAAATGACTATTCAAGAGAAGGACTTACAAAGGACAGTCTCGACCAGAAGATAACTGAAAACATTACTCTTTACGACGGTGACACACTTGTATGGGGAACTGAACCTGACGGAACAAAACCGGCAGCACCGACAGCAAAACCTGCTCCGACAGTAAAGCCAACTGCAACACCAACAGTAAACCCTACTGAAACATCAAAGCCAACTGAAACACCAACAGTAAAGCCAACTGAAACACAGACAGTTAAGCCGACCGAAACCGCAAAACCAACTGAAACACCGACAGTTAAGCCAACCGAAACAGTAAAGCCGACGGAAAAACCAACAGCACAGAATGACACTGTTCTTTACGGCGATCTCGACGGCAGCGGCATAATCGACATAACAGATCTTTCGAAGCTTTCGCTCTACCTGCTTGGTGACACAAAGCTTGATGACAAGGCTCTCTTAGCTGCTGACACCGAGTACGACGGAACAGTCGATCTTTCAGACCTTGCAAAGCTCAGACAGTACCTTTCAAAGAAAATCACAAAGATCGGTAAATAAATTACAGTAAACAAAAACACAGTAAATTCAAAAACACAGGACTCTGCCTGACGGAGTTCCTGTGTTTTTTCTTACTGCTTCCTTAGAAAAACGAAGATTTATAAATCCGGGGCGCAGTCCCGTAAATCCTACCTCCGGAAATACGGAGAAGCATTATTTCCGGTTTTATCATTGAATGCAAAAAGGGCAGGCCGTGCGGCCTGCCCTCAGGTTTTATATGAGAATTATAAAATCATTACTGAATCTCGCTGTGGAACTGCTGGAGTGACTTGACTGAGTCAGCACCTCTGCTCTTTACAGCCTTGATACCTTCAACTGTAGCCTTTGCAGCTGCAATTGTTGTAACGTAGAATACTCTCTTGCGGATAGCGCTCTTTCTGATGTATGAGTCATCTTCCATACCCTTCTTGTTGTCAGGTGTGTTGATAACAATGTCTATCTCGCCGTTTGTGATAGCGTCGAGGATATTCGGACGGCCCTGCTGGAGCTTGAATATCTTTTCAGCCTTTATGCCGTTTTCAGTGAGAAGTGAATATGTACCTGCTGTAGCCTTGATCTTAAAGCCGAGTTCTTCGAAGTCCTTTGCAATCTGGATGATCTCAGGCTTGTCGCCGTCGTTGATACTTATAAGAACTGTGCCTGAAAGCGCGATCTTTGTCTGTGTAGCTTCCTGAGCCTTGTAGTAAGCTTCACCGAAGTTGTCTGAAATACCGAGAACTTCACCTGTTGAACGCATTTCCGGTCCGAGGAGCGGGTCAACTTCAGGGAACATGTTGAACGGGAACACAGCTTCCTTTACACCGTAGTGGTTGAATTTCTTGTCCTTGAGTTCAGGTACCGGTGAAGGGTTACCTGTAATAGGAGAAGTGATTATCTGTGTTGCGAGCTTTACCATCTGAATGTTGCATACCTTTGAAACGAGCGGTACTGTTCTTGATGCACGCGGGTTGGCTTCAAGAACGTAAACCTTGCCGTTTTCGATGGCATACTGCATGTTCATAAGACCCTTGACGTCCATTTCCTTGGCGATCTTTCTTGTGTATTCCTTGATAGTTGCAACATTTTCAGGAGAAATATTGAGTGAAGGAAGAATACAAGCTGAGTCACCTGAATGGATACCTGCAAGTTCGATGTGTTCCATAACAGCAGGAACGAATACATTTTCACCGTCGCTGATAGCGTCAGCTTCACATTCGAGTGCGTTGTTGAGGAATCTGTCGATGAGAATAGGTCTGTCCGGTGTAACACCAACAGCTGCAGCCATGTAGATCTTCATCTGTTCAGCATCGTGAACGACTTCCATTCCGCGTCCGCCGAGAACGTATGAAGGACGAACCATTACAGGGTAGCCGATCTTTTCAGCGATCTGAAGTGCGTCGTCAACTGTAACAGCCATGCCTGATTCAGACATCGGGATTCCGAGTC
The DNA here is from genome assembly GCA_902789705.1 of uncultured Ruminococcus sp. GTDB lineage: Bacteria > Bacillota > Clostridia > Oscillospirales > Ruminococcaceae > HUN007. The sequence continues at coordinate 2,477 of CADAPI010000201.1, read as the reverse complement.
TGTCCATCATTTCTCTGAACAGGTCTCTGTCTTCTGCGAAGTCGATAGTTTCAGGTGTTGTACCGAGAATATTTACGCCTGCCTTCTTGAGTGAAGCTGCGAGGTTGAGCGGAGTCTGACCGCCGAACTGAGCGATAACGCCGATCGGCTTTTCCTTTTCGTGGATGGAAAGAACATCTTCAAGTGTGAGCGGATCGAAGTAGAGCTTGTCAGATGTATCGTAGTCAGTTGAAACTGTTTCAGGGTTGCAGTTTACCATTATAGTTTCAAATCCGAGTTCCTTGAGAGCCTTTGCAGCGTGTACACAGCAGTAGTCGAATTCAATACCCTGACCGATTCTGTTAGGACCTGAGCCTAGGATCATGATCTTCTTCTTTGTATCAGTAGCAGTACTCTTGTCATCGATGTTGTATGATGAATAGTAGTATGCTGCATTTTCAGTACCGCTTACGTGGATACCTTCCCATGCCTCTGTTATACCGTAGCTAAGTCTCTTTTCACGAACTTCATCTTCAGATACTTCAAGGATCTTGGCGAGATATCTGTCTGAGAAACCGTCTTTTTTAGCCTTAAGGAGAGTATCCTTTTCAGGAACCTTACCCTTGGCAGCGAGAAGTGAGTTTTCTTCGTCAACGAGTTCCTTCATCTGTTCGATAAAGTATTTCTTGATCTTTGTAAGATCGTGGAGTTCATCTACAGTTGCACCCTTACGGAGAGCTTCGTACATAATGAACTGACGTTCAGAAGTCGGGATGTGGAGCATGTCGAGGAGCTCTTCCTTTGTCTTTTCTGCAAAGTTCTTTGCAAAGCCAAGGCCGTAACGTCCGTTTTCAAGGCTTCTGATGGCCTTCTGGAATGCTTCCTTGTATGTCTTGCCGATGCTCATTACTTCGCCGACAGCTCTCATCTGTGTTCCGAGCTTGTCTTCAGAATTCTTGAACTTTTCAAATGCCCAGCGTGCAAACTTGATGACTATATAGTCACCGTCCGGATAGTACTTGTCGAGTGAACCGTACTTTCCGCATGGAATGTCTTCGAGTGTAAGACCTGTTGCGAGCATAGCTGAAACAAGAGCGATAGGGAAGCCTGTTGCCTTTGAAGCAAGTGCTGAAGAACGTGAAGTACGAGGGTTGATCTCGATTACGATGATTCTTCCGTCCTTAGGGTTCCTTGCAAACTGAACGTTTGTACCGCCGATTACCTGGATAGCGTCAACGATCTTGTAAGCCTGACGCTGGAGTTCCTTCTGAACATCCTCCGGAATTGTGAGCATAGGTGCAGAACAGAAGCTGTCGCCGGTGTGAACACCGATAGGGTCGATGTTTTCGATGAAGCAGACTGTTATCATGTTGCCCTTGCGGTCTCTTACTACTTCAAGTTCGAGTTCTTCCCAGCCGAGAACTGATTCTTCAACGAGTACCTGTCCAACGAGTGAAGCCTGGAGACCTCTTGCGCAGACTGTCTTGAGTTCTTCTGTGTTGTATACAAGACCGCCGCCTGTACCGCCCATTGTGTAGGCAGGTCTTAAACATACAGGGTAGCCGAGCTCTTCAGCGATCTTAAGAGCCTCATCTACTGAGTAGGCAACCTGTGATCTTGCCATGCCGATACCGAGGCTGTCCATTGTCTTCTTGAATTCGATACGGTCTTCGCCTCGTTCGATGGCATCGACCTGAACACCGATAACCTCAACATTGTACTTTTTAAGTACACCGAGTTTGTCGAGTTCTGAACAGAGGTTAAGACCAGACTGTCCGCCGAGGTTAGGAAGGAGGCAGTCAGGACGTTCTTTTGCGATGATCTCTTCAAGTCTTGAAGCGTTGAGCGGTTCAAGATAAGTTACATCAGCGATTCCCGGGTCTGTCATAATAGTAGCCGGATTTGAGTTTACAAGAACTATCTCATATCCGAGTTTTCTGAGAGCCTTACAGGCCTGTGTACCTGAGTAGTCAAATTCACATGCCTGACCGATTACAATAGGACCGGATCCGATAATAAGAACTTTTTTCTTTTTTTCCATATTGGTTTTCACTTCTCCTGGTTTAATTTGGTTTTTAGCGAATAAACTCATTTAAAATTAATTATACCATATAGTATAGAAAAAATAAATAGCTAAAATGAATTTTTTAGGGAAGCGCTGATTAAATCTAAAATCATCGCAGGGCGCGGGGCTTAAGTCCTGTTTTCCCTCGTCCTGGCAATCCGGCGAAGCCGGATCGGCGATTGAATCAGTGTTTTCTCAGGAGAAAATATATATAAATAGTTAATGACCGGATTTGTTAATATAAAATATCCATGAGGAACAAATAAACTGTGGAACATTAACAAACCCGAAAAATTAAAGAAAAAATCTGAAAAAAGTGTTGACAATGGCTTTACGGCATGATATAATAATAAAGCTGTCGGACGAGAGTACGAAACAAAAGGAAATCAGACAGTACATTAAGTATCTTGAAAATTGAACAATGCACTATAAA
>CADAPI010000200.1 GCA_902789705.1 uncultured Ruminococcus sp. | reverse complement strand
AATTTCCGTGGTACCACTCAGATTGCAGTCTGAAACGACTGCCGCTCAGTGCTGTGACTAATACATTACTTCTGTCGTTTTTCCTGACAGATAAAAAATGCATACAGCTGCATCTTAATGCGATGCTCACATCCTGCTTTTCACAGGAGACTCCCGGGGCGAAATTCGGAAACAGTACTGAATGCGGACTTTCCACCGCCGCCCGCTCTCTGTATTTCGTATGTACTTATCTTACTGTGCGTTCATACCTGAACGTACCCGATCACTGTCTTTGAATTATTAAACCACCCGCATTTCAAACGGACAGAATCCGTAAAATATGCAGGGCATATAAATAGATTATAGCACTGTTATACCGTATTTGTCAATGGTATTTTTCTGTTCATATATTTCAAAAAAGCTCTGATTTGATCGCTCCCCCCGTGCCCCGCATCGGTTTATGAGTAAAACATCGTTTCTCTGAATCTTTTTTCAGGCTGACATACAAAAAACACAAAATTTTTTATAGTATTTTTTTAAATTATCTGATATAATTATAGAGAACGTATATTTTTTGACATTCACTATATAATGGATAAATGATCTGTATATTATAGCGGACGAAAAAAGGTTTTTATGTTCACTATATCAAAGGGGGATACTAACATGAAAAATCTATTCAGTAAAACAACTGCAGGACTCGCAGCACTTACTCTCTGTGCTTCATTTGCAGCACCTGCAGGCGCTGCCGAAGACGTGATCAAAGGCGATGTCGACGGAAACGGTGTCGTTTCAGGAGCTGACCTCGTTGCTCTCAGTGCACATCTTCTTGGAAGCAAAACGCTTTCCGACGAGCTCAAAGCGAACGCAGACATGAACGATAACAACGAGATAAATGTTATTGACTACATTCTCTTAAAGAACGTATTCATGGGTGCACCGGCAGCATCTGAATCACTCAAAATATCACTTGAAGGCGAATCGATAAAGGCCGATGAAGGCATTACTGTTGAAGGCACAAAGGCTACTATCACAAAGAGCGGTACATATCTTATTTCCGGTGCAATGACTGCCGAGGCACAGATCATTGTAAACACAGCCGAAACAGATGCCGAAAGCGTAAACATCACACTGAGTGACGTTACAATGACAAATACATCTGACACACCTTGTATCATGGTCGAAAACGCTGACAAGACAAAGATCACATTCAACGGAACAAACGTTCTTACAGGTACTGTAGATACAGCAGAAGCAGCAACAGCTGTTATCTACGCCAAGGATGATCTTACATTCACAAAGAATTCAGCCGGTACTCTCGAAATAAATTCAGGCGCACAGATGGGTATCTACTGCAACAACGACGTCAAGTTCAACGGCGGCACAATAAAGATCAAAACCGACGCTGCCGGAACAGGAACTGCCAAGGCTGATGCAGTCAAGGCAAAGGGCAATGCTGAGATAGCCGGAGGTGTACTTGATATAAACGCTGCCGGTGACGGCTTCAAATCATCAAAGAACGCCGTTGTTATTGAAGGCGGTAAAACTGAGATCAAGTCAGGCAAGGACGCTGTTCAGGGCGAAACTGCAGTTACCGTTACAGGCGGTGAACTCACAGCATCCGGCGACCGCGGACTTACAGCATCGGCAGGAAAGATCTCGATCAACGGCGGTTTCGTGCTTGCAACAGGAACTGAAGCACCTGATTACAGCAATGTTACCGGTGCTCCTTATACTTTTGCATTCTCATTTGCCGAGCAGCATGCCAAAGCAGATGTCATGAAGATAGGCGAAAAGGAACTTGCTCCTGCAAAGAAGTATCAGTACGTACTTGTAAGCGACGAATCACTTGCAAATTATGCCACAGCTGAAAAGCTCGAAGTTCTCATAGCAGGCAAGGACGCAGGCGCAGTAAAGGATACAAAGCTTGTACTTAACACACCGCCGGCACCATAAAAGATACATTTTAATAACAGTACACAGAGCTCCGGAACACTGAACAGTCGGTGTCCGGAGCTTTTTTCCTTATAATGTTAGTACGCGCTCCGTTTTTGTTCGTTTTCACTAATTTTTTCGTAACATAACCACTATTTATAACAAGAATGTATTGCAATTTAATCGGTTTTGTGCTATACTTGATTTATACAAGTTAGGTGAAACGTTTAAGGAAACGCTGATTTATTCATAAATCAGCTTGAGGGAGCCGGGGCGAAGCCCCGCCCCCTCCGGAAATCCGGCAAAGCCGGATTTCTGATTTGATCAGTGTTTCCTCAGCAAGTCTTTCACCTGAAATCAAAAACTGCCCGGTTTTTACGGGCATGAAAGGAACGCTATGAATATTGCAGTAATTTCACTCACTGAAAACGGACGCCTTTTATCAGCGGAAATTTCAGAAAAACTAAGCACTGATCTCACTGTAAAAAGGTACTGTTTCTACAAGCACAAGGACGATGACGCTGAATCATTCAGCAACATTTCCGAACTGACTTCTCAGATATTTGAAAACTATGACGCACTTGTTTTTGTTTCTGCCTGCGGTATTGCAATACGTGCTGTAGCACCTAAGATCCGTTCAAAGGCAACGGACCCGGCAGTTATTGTAATCGACGAATCCGGCAGATTTGTTGTACCGCTGCTTTCCGGACATCTCGGAAATGTAAACTCAACAGCCGAACTTCTTGCTGAACGCATTTCAGCAGTTCCGGTCATTACAACGGCAACAGATACAGGAAAAAGATTTTCTCCTGATTCATTTGCTCAGGCAAACAATCTCCTTATTACAGACATGAATGCAGCACGCGAAGTAGCAGCCGCTATCCTGGAGGACGAAGAAGTTGGTTTCTTCAGCGACTATGCGTACAAGAACCTTCCGGCAGAACTTGCCGAAGGTAAAGTATGCAGAACAGGTATCGTAATAAGCAATGACTTAACCTATAAACCATTTGAAGTAACTCTTACTCTTGTTCCGAAAAACATAGTTATCGGTGCAAGCTGTCACAGCGGAACTGAATATGAAATGTTCCACGACCTTGTAAATGATGTTTTCAAGGCAGCAGGTCTAATGTCAGAGAGAATATGCGCTCTTTCAACAATTGACCAGAAATCCGAGGAACCGGCACTTACAAAGTTCTGTGTTGAGCACAACATACCGATGTACACCTACAGTGCACTCGAGCTCATGCGTGTTGAAGGACGGTTCTCATCTTCAGAATTTGTCAGAAAGATCACCGGTACTGACAACATTTGTGAACGAAGCGCAGTAAAATGCAGTGAAGGTCCGCTGATACTTCCGAAGACAGCATATGAAGGCGTAACAGTAGCCGCCTGTGAAACAGCATTTGAGATCGATTTTAACAGAAAAGCTGACTGATCAGTATCTGCTGATGCATCTATAGTTTAAGAAAACACTGATTAACCCGGAAATCCAGCTTCGCTTGATTTCCGGAAGTGGGATTCGCGGGGCTTCGCCCCGGACCCCCACGCTGATTTATTAATAAATCAGCGTTTCCTTAAGTAAACAAAAACCGTATATCCTTCATGTGATGAGGATATACGGTTAATTTTTTATATTGAGATCAGGCTGAATACTGAGCTTCGTTATTCTCCCACACAATACAGTTCTTTCCGTTTGCCTTCCCCTTGTAGAGGTAAGTGTCAGCCGTTTTTACAAGTTCATCAAAATCGGAAACTTTTCCGTGAGCGAGTCCGGCGGTTACTGTGACACCGTTGTTATCCGGCAGAACTGCATTTACAGTAATGTTCCTGCAGAGAGAAGTGATTCTTTCATATGCTTTGTCTTTTTCAATACTGTTGTAGTAAAGAATGAATTCCTCGCCGCCCCAGCGTACAGCATAAATATCTGCACCGTTTGCCTCTTCTTTAAGACATTCTGAAACCCGGACGAGGATATCGTCACCTTCGTCGTGACCGAAACGGTCGTTGATCTTCTTGAAATTGTCTATGTCGATAAGTACTACGGAAATATTATTGTCTTCGGATTTCTTTATTTCATCATACAGGAAGCGTCTGTTGTAAAGTCCTGTAAGCGGATCATGAGTACACTGATAATCAAGTTCGGAACGCATCATATCCACTTCGAGCTTGTAGAAAAACGTTACGTAGAGGATCGTGAAAAGCGTAATAAGAAGATTGATGAATCTGAAATGCTGCACATGAAGGCTCAGTTCGCTGAATGTCTGCTTAAAGTAGCTTTCAGGAATAAGGTGCTGCATCTGGTCGATCAGTACAGCCGTTACAATACCGGCTCCCTGAAATGCAAACCTTTTGTTGCCGTAGGAAGGTGCGAGAAAAAATATAACAGGGATCATACCCAGTACAAAAAAGATAAAACCGTATGTATTCCTTGATATTGTTTCTGAAAGCAGTGCAAAGATCAGTATCTCGAAATACGCAGCGACAGTTGACATTTCTGAGCTTCTTTTATCTTTTGAAAAGATAAGAAATGCAACGTAGAACGCTGAGCTTAACAGATTGATAAACGCAAACGGATATATCTTCATTATAAAGAATACAAACATATACAGGAAATGCACTCCAAGACACATTACAAGGAATATTACATTCTTATTCTGTGCGCATAAGCCTAGTATAAACGATACAAATTTTTTCTTATCCATATAATCAACCCCGGGGTCTCCCAAAATTCCTTAATTTCATAATATACAGTTAATGTAAAGTAACTAATAAACTTTATAATTATTATACAGTATTTTTTAGAAAATAACAATACTTAATTAATAAAAAAATCCTGACCACCATTATGATGATCAGGATCTGTTATTAGTGCCGGCGTCTATCTATCTTCCCGGGTCGTCGCCAACCGAGTATTTTCGACGTAAAAGAGCTTAACTTCTGTGTTCGGAATGGGAACAGGTGGGACC
>CADAPI010000199.1 GCA_902789705.1 uncultured Ruminococcus sp. | reverse complement strand
GCCGCCGCCTGCGCCTGCCCCCAAGCTCTGTCCTCCGCCGAAGCCGACGCCTTTGCCATAACCCAAGCCGCCTCCGACGCGATATTTTCCTCTTGTGATCTCATTAAGAAGTGCCGCGAACTTCTTCTGCTCGCTCATTTCGCCGGTACTCCGGTAAAACTCCTCCGCACGAGTATAGAGATTGATATACCTGTCGTCCGCAGGGAGCCCTTCAGGCATACATTCCTGCAGAAGCTGCCCGGCCTTCTCCATCTCTCCCCGGTCCATCAGGATCATCCCGTAGTAATTCGCGCAGTCAGGGTCTTTGGGCGATTCCGTAAGCCAGCTGCGGAACCAGCTGTCCGCTTCCTCTTTTTTGCCGGATCTTTCCAGACACTCTCCCATCCCTCCGCGGAGAGGAGAATCCTCCCCGGGCAGCCACGCGAATGTGTCCAGTATCTCCCCTATAACCCGGATGCCGTCCTCATAGCGCTTCGCATTCAGGAAAGCCATATCCGAGTCCATGACGGAATTTTACAGATTCATGCGATAACCAGTGCGCTCCTCGATTTGCTGCGGCGAGTAGCGCTCCAGGCCGTCCTCCGTCTCCCGCGTATAGTTGTTCTCGATGAACTGTTTCAGCATAGGCCACAGCTGCATGAAGGAATCAGCCGCCGCCCTCGGATTTTTCTCATCCATCACCAGCTCTTCGAATTCTTCGAGGCGCTTCGAAATTGTATGCTCTCGCCCTGTCTCTATGTCGATCACGCTTTTTTCGTTAAATCTCTCCCGGACAGCCTCGTTGACAAAAGCCCTGTACCGCTCTTCCTTATGCGGCTTATCATATTTGAGCACTTCAAAAATCTCATTGGCCAGCGCTATACTAAGCTTCACCTTTGCCAGTTTGCGCACATATCCTTTTTTCTGCAGCGCAACATAAGCCTTCTCCACAAAGTCAGGCTCCTTATCATCGATCTGCTTTTCCACGATCCGCAGTACAATCCGCCCCAGCCTCGGGTTTATATCTTCGCCATATTCCGTATCGGCATCAAAATATTCCTCAGACAGATAGTACTTTATAAACTTCCAGGCCGTATCCTCGGTTACTCTGTTATCCATAATTGAAAGCTGAATATCAGGCACTATCATCGCTCCGTTACCGGTCACATCAGGAAATCCGATATTTTTCACACTGTTTCCTTTGAAGTAAGCATGCTCTGCTTCATTGATCTGATTATAATTGTTAAGTTCAATATCGTACAGATCAAAATCAGAAACAATATCCGCTGACTCAGGAAATCCATTAACTGTTTCTATCAGATTTCTGAATTTATCCGTATCAAAAAAGCATTCATCTTTATCATAGTTATAAAACGGCATAAGGTTTAAAGCTGTTTTCGAGACTATTTCTATGTCGTTTCTGAAAAACGCACTGTCCGGATTATTTCTCAGATGGGATGTAAAATCTTCAACCGACCAGTTATCACTGATCTGATTATCACTTTCTTCACCGATAATTGTCCTTACAGTGAAATACGGTACCATCTGAAACAGCGCACCTTTATACTCCAGAGCAGACAGGATATTCTGTCTGAAGTCATCTGCATGATAATCATCAGACTCCGAATCCATGAATCTGTATAAATCAGCGTATATGCCTTTATAATTATCACGGACAATACTATAATCACACTGACCTTCATCTTTCATTACGACCACATCAACTGTATCATCCGATACCAGCATAAGATTTAGTTTTTCTGTAAAATCCTCTTCAGATGAGCTGAAAAGATACGGCACGACCTCGAAATCAGGGTTATCCTTTTCAAACTGCTCATTTACCCAGTTATCTGGGAGGCAGTTTATATATACAACGTCCAGTTTCTTATCAGGTTTCTTCTGCTTTTCATGTGAATTATCCGAAACTATAAGTCTGTAAAGATCATTTCCTGATACAATATACATCTGACCGTTTTCATAAAAAAAGTTATAGATTCCGGTCTCCAGAGTACTGTTCAGCTGCTTAATCGAAGCCAGAACTTCGAGATCAAAGTTATTTTCGTTTATTTTACCAGCATACAAATAATTTTCTGACATCAGAAGTACGGTATTATCCTCCTGCGAAGGAAAACATGCAGCGATGATCTCTTCATCCGGCAATCCGCTCAATGTCAGACGAACTGGTTCTGCTTCTTCACCATGTAATAAAGAAAAAATGAATTCACCAGTTACAACATCTGTTTCTATTAAAAACAATCCGCCGTCACTCATAACAGAAAAGTCTTCTATGTTTCCGGCCGATTCATACTCATACACTTCTTTTCCGTTCCTGTCAAAGCATCTGATATAACCTGTTTCCGTATCATCCTGCAGATCAACGTAGACATTTGTACTGCTTATCAATGCATCTATGACATACATGGAATCATCCATATCAAGCGGTATAATTTCCGCTTCATTAGTACTGAGTGAAATATCATATGCTTCATAACTATTGTCTGCATATCTTAAAGCCTGAAAATGATCCCTGTACGAAAGACGTTCACATCCAAACAGATCAGACTCAACAAGTTTATATACATTTTCCTTTTTTCCTGAGTCGCTCTTAGCAATCTGCTCTGTATGCTTATTGTCATTAGTACAGTAACAAAGGCCGTCGGAACAAGTGAAAAAATTATATAAATTATCATCACTTATATTTTCAAGGATTTTATTAGATTTTTCTCCATCGATCTGAAATCCGTATATATCATCATTCTTTGCATAGAAATAATTATAATCTCCGCTTCCGGAAAGTATATAATCAACCGAAAACAGCGACGTTACATATTCAACAGAAAAATCTGTTTCACTTATATGATAAAACTCTTTCTCTGGTTCATCAAAATTAATGTGAGCAAGATATATCTTCCCATTATGATACGAAAAATAATAATCGCCAAATGAACTGAAATCCGTTTGTATATCTTCTAAAAGTTCAAGCTCTGCACTGAAAACATAAATATGGATCTCATCATTATATTCTCCAAGCAGCATAATATTATCATTATCTGTCGCTATAACATCATCGATCCATAAGCTGCCGCCTATATTAAAAATATCAGGATATGCTTTGTTTAATACTTCACCATCAGCTGAATACATTGTAAGGTATGATCTTAATCCATCCAAACAATATGCAGCAATCCTTCCGTCATGAAGAGGTGCTATTTGCATGCATTGTTTCTCTTCATCAGCAATTTCAGAAATTATCTGCATATCATCAGAATAAGTATATATCTTATAGCTGTCATTATTATTGTATCCATAAACATAAAGCTTATCATTTCGTTCCTTCAGGCAGGATATTCCCGCAAGGTCAGACAGAAACGTATGTCGTATTTCAGGAGAGTTGACATCCGCATAATACACAGAATAATATGTATCGTAATTAATTCCATAAATTATTTCATTGCTTATACCTGCAAGTACATCAAAATCACTTTTGATTTTTTCGGCTTCATATTCTTTGATTACTCTCGCTGTCTGAATAACATCTTTATCTTTAAATTCATTATTATTTCCGGCGCCTTGCTTAACACATGATGTAAGCAGGAAACAGGAAAGCATAAGTAAAATCAGAAATCGGGTTTTATTCAACTCAAATTACTCCTATATATTGATTTTTACGTTCATTAAGAATTCTATTATCAAAATTCGAGTATCTGAATACATCATCAGATACCCGAATTGATTGTTATTTATTATTTTAAACATTCATTTAAATAATCGTCTATATGGCTCAAATTTTTCCAGCACACTTTTCAGCCACTCAAGAGGCGTAGTATTCAATGCAGGAAAATAAATATACACAAAGCAGCTCTCTTCAGACAGAAGAGGGCTGTTTTGTTTATCACCGTGTTACAAAATCGTGTATCATTTCGATCAGTTCAGGTATCCTTAATTTACGCGGACAGTCTTTCATGCACTGTCTTTCCGTGCACTTCATGCAGCTTTCATATACTTCTTCGATGTTGAGTCTGAGTTTTTTCCTTGCCCAGTAGTGCTTTCCGAGATGATAATAATTATACTGTCTGAGCATGATATGGACTTCATATCCTTTCGGGCACAAGCAGCGCTGGCACCTTGTGCAGCCGACAGGCGAAAAATGTTCCGACAGTCTTCTCATAACCTCTTCGAACGAGAACTGTACGGGCGTATAATCTTCCTTCATCGCCGCATCTGCCTGTTCGATCGTTCCGATACCTAAAAGCGCACAGGAAAAAGGCCAGTGAAGGATGCCTCCAATAAGCTCGGCCGGACTGAACACATTAAGAAGACATCCGGCTGCATACACTTTATTCAGAATGAGTCCCTTGCTTTTAAAAATATCTTTCTCCGCAATCCGGTCGATTATACCGCGCTCCATTATATTGCCGCTGGTCTGTATCACGTCCACCCTGTCATCACGTGCGGAACGTTCTGCAACACTGTAGTAATGTGTTGCAATGCCGGTATATTTTATTACGCCGGCTTTCTTAAGATCACACAGTGCATCGAGCGCTCCGTATCTGCTGAATGTTTCATCCTGGTTGTCCTCATCCACCTGATGGACAAAGTAAATGTCCGGATCGGTACCAAGATTTTCGGCTGATCTCATAACTTCGCGGAACATATCATTTCCGTCCATGAATCTTGCCTTGTCAGAAATGATGATATTCTCACGTCCTGCCTTCTCTGCAAAAACACCGAGTTTGTACTCCGCATCGCCGTATTCTTCAGGAATAGCTGTGTCGTAGAAATTGCATCCCATTCTGTATGCGCACATCATTATCTCAACTGCTTCATCAAGATCAGGACTGTAAGATCAGGACTGTAGTAATCCGGAAGAACGGGAACATTTCCGCTCAGTACCGGTATCGTTCCAAAACCTGTTTCCGATACCATAAGTCCTGTATTTCCTAACTCTCTGTATCTCATAGTTTATCACACCACGCAAATGCATCTTCAGCAATATCTGCACTGTCACGTTCAGCGAATACTACTTTCTCAAGTTCCTCACAGAAGGCAAATGCCTGAGGGCCGATTTTCTTTACTGACTCAGGGATCACTATCTTCTTCAGACTTTTACATCTGAAAAAAGCTCTTTCCGGTATCTCAGTAAGTTCTGAGGATAAATGTATCTCCTTAAGACTGCAGCAGTGCTCAAACGCTCTTTTTCCAATAGTGACAAGGTCATCGGAAACGTCGATACTTTCAAGGTTTTTGCAGCCGCTGAATGCCTGAGCACCGATCTCTGTGACTCTTCCCGCATTCTGTACAGTTTTCAGCCACCTGCTGCTTTTGAACGCCGACTTTCCTATTTTGACGGTCTCATCTGAAAGCACTATCGTTTCAAGAAGATTACATTCCTTGTAAACCTCATCGGCTATCTCACGTATTCCTCCCGGAAATACAAGATTCCGTATATTGCCTGTACTCTCTTCAAGAACAGCGTTCTTATTCAGCTTGAAACAGTTTATACACTCGGCAAATATACGTCTTACCAGATCAGGATAATCCTTTTCCTTGATATCGGATACTTTTTCAAGCGTATATGTTTTCCCGTCTGAAAACAGTATCTTTTTCAGATTGATACAGTTTCTGAATGCGTACACATCGACCGTGATCCGGTCTTTTTTAAGGATCAGCTCCTTAAGTTCCGTATTGCCGGCAAAGGCCCAGCTGCAGATCCTCACGGTTTCGTCAGGTATCTCAGCAGTTTCACCGCAGCCGACTGCATCTATGAGCAGACCGTTTACGATGTTGTAACGGACTTCGGCACGTCTTTTTTCAAGCCAGCCTGTTCCCGCAAACGTCAGCTTACCGCTGTACTTAAATTCGGCTGGGAATATAATATCCGTTACACGAAGATGATTACGGAAAGCCTCGTCCTCAGCTGAAACTATATCGTCCGGGATACGTACTTTTACGGCATCTCCCCTGTATTTCACTATGCCGTACTTTGAGTTCACCTCGAAGCAGGAATACACGCTTCCTATGATCTCCTGAACTCTTAGCGGATAATGGTTTCCGGCACTGTTCATACTCTGTGCAAAGTACGAGAAAAGATAGCTTTCACCGTCAAGTATGACCGTATCTGCACATGTACAGCCGCGGAAAACGCCGCTCTGAAAAGATGATGCAGAATCAGTGACTATAGTCTTAAGTCCGGAACAGTCGGCAAATGCGTGATAGCCTGTATCCGCACAGGTAAGTCTGATCTCAGCCAGACTGTCACAGCGTTCAAATGCGCGCTCACCTATTACGCGGATGTTCGTAAGGTCAAAGCTTTCAAGGCACACGCACTCATCAAAGCAGCGTCTTCCTATCCCGGATACCTCTTCAGAGACCTTTACCTTTCTTAATGACGTGCAGCCTGCA
>CADAPI010000198.1 GCA_902789705.1 uncultured Ruminococcus sp. | reverse complement strand
AAGCATAAGACCTGCTATACTGATGCTTTCGACTGCAATATTTGCAGCCGGCACTGTTTTCTTTATCTGCGGTACGTAATAACGGATCTTATTAAGAAATTCGACCGGATCTGACTCATGCGGAAAGACAAAGTGTCCGGCCGGTATTTTTATATCAAGGCTGGTTTTTGCAGCGTCGATAATGCTCATTCCCAGAGTGTCAAGCTCAGTAAGTACCATCCAGCTGCCCACGTTCAGAAAAACAACTACAGCGTCAAGCACAAGAAAAATGATAAGCAGTCTGAAATTGAAATCAGCTGATATCTTTCTGGCTATCGAACGCATTTTTACATTCTGTTTTTTTTCTGCATCCATACGATCATTCCCTTATAACATAGCCAACGCCTCTGACTGTCTGTATCATCTTAATGCCGTAAACGTCATCTATCTTGCTTCGTATGTATCTGATGTAGACATCAACTATATTGGTCTCGCCCATGTAGTCAAACCCCCACACGTCTTCAAGAAGGGTTTCACGCGAAAGGACAATGGACTTGTTTTCAAGGAGTTTTTTGAGAAGTCCGAATTCCTTGTTGGTAAGTTCTATGTCATTTCCGTCATACGTTACCGTGTGGGCGGCAGGGTCAAGCTCCAGGGCACCGAATGAAAGTGCCGCTGATGCACTTTCTGGTTTGGCTGACCTTTTACGGAGTGCAGCCCTTATACGCGCAAGCAGTTCCTCAATGTCAAAAGGCTTTGTTATGTAGTCATCAGCCCCTGTGTCCAGTCCGGAGACCTTGTCCATTACAGAGTCCCTTGCTGTGAGAAGTATTACCGGTACATCAGAGGTCTTTCTTATTCTTCTTAAAACTTCAATGCCGTTAAGTCCCGGCAGCATTATGTCGAGCAGAATGAGGTCGAATCCGCCGCTTTCCGCCATTTCAAGTCCTGTGCGACCGTCGAAGGCCTTTTCTGTCTCGTATCCCTCGTGTTTCAGTTCAAGCTCGGTAAAGCGGGCAAGTTTTTCTTCGTCTTCTACTATTAAAATCTTCATCTGCTGTCTCCCCCGAAAAAAAGTGTTTCCCTATAATATTAACAGATTATCAGCTTTTTTTCAAGGGGCTCTGCTGCCTGCACAAACGGGGTGAAGTCACTTAAGACCCACCCCGTAAATCTGATACGTCATGAAAAGCTGATCACTTTCTGTCATTGAGATCATCAGGTGAACCGGTGCTGCCGCGGCCGAATCTGATCTTTTCCATGAAATCATTGACCTTGTCAGTACCGAGATCAGGTCCCTCGATCATGAATGAGCATCCGCAGAAGAATTCGATAGCAAGGAGGACGACTACAAGCCAGAAGGCCGGTATCATGAACAGTACGAGCAGTGTAAGAGGTATCGAAAAGTATTTCTGTTTCTTTACGTCAACGATACAGAGGCTGTTGTTCATGCCTTTTACTATTACATCCCTGATCCAGATGAGTATGCTTTTTACGACACCGCCGAATGTTTCGAGGTTTTTGTTCTTTCTTATTGTTTCGGCTTCCTCGTTTATGTTCTGCTTTGTGGTGTAGCTTGCCGGTTCCGGGGTTTTTATTTTGCCTTCCTTTTCGAGTGCGATGAGTGCATCGAGGAGGTTCCATTTAACGCTTTCGAGTACGCCTTTGGCTTCTTCGTATGTTACGTCGGCTTTTTCCATGAGTTTTTCTATCATTTCAAGGTTATCCATAGTGATTCTCCTTTCGGGGGATTATGTCGTCTTTTTTCTTTTGTTCTTATTTATTTTCTCTTTTATCTCTGCTTTTTAAGTCAGGGGATTTTCGCCCTCCCCCCCTTCCCCCCTCCCCAGCGGGGAGGGGGGAATCTTTCAGTGTTATCTCTGAATAATTTCACTCCCAGCGTGGAGGGGATTGTTATCTCTGAATAATTTTAATCCCGACTCCCTGACGGGGAATATCTTTTGTATTATCTCGTGAGTGTTAACTGGTCTTTATCAGTTTTTGCTTTCGCAGTCGAATCTGATCTTTGATACTTCTTCGCTGAATTTTGTTCCGCTGAGGTCAGGACCTTCAAAGCTGAAGCGGCAGCCCATGAAGAAGCCGATGATGAAGAGGATCGGTACGAATTCGATAAGGAGGATCGAAAGGATCACCATTATTGTTACAGGCATTGTGAATCTCTTGCCGCCCTTTGTCTCAACACAGAAGTCGTTTCTGAGGCCTCTTGTGATCTTGTCCTTTGACCAGTCTGCAAACTTTTTCAGTGCGCTCTTGAATGATTCCTTTGTGTATCCGTTTGTGTTTGTCTTTGTGTAGTCGTTGTTGTTTGTTGTTGTCATAGCTAATGTCTCCTCTCTGTAAATGCCTTCCTTTTTAAGTGCATCCTTTGCCTCATCCAGATTCCATCCGGTACCCTCAAGTACCTCTGAAGCTGTCTTATAGCTGATGTCTGCGTTCTTTCTGAGTTCCTCGATCATTTCTACGTTTTCCATAATGATGTTCCTTTCTTTAGGGAAACGCTGATTTATTCATAAATCAGCATGGGGCTCCGGGGCGAAGCCCCGCAAATCCCACCTCCGGAAATCCGGCGAAGCCGGATTTCCGGTTTAATCAGTGTTTCCTTAGTTCTTTAAGATTTTGTTTTCTGTGGGTTTATATCGTTTTGTTTTTGTGGTTCTCTCTTTCCACTGTCTATATTGTACCTTCCCTGTTTTAAAATAAAATATAAGAAAAATTAAAAAACGATTAAAAAAGAATATGGAACTTTTAAGAAAAGCAGTGCCTTGTTCCCGAATTGTCATCAAAAATTCAGTTTATGTGCATTGACATTTAGAATCTGTTCTGATATAATAGTGAAAATTAAAAATTTAAGGGGGAGGGAGATCAGTTGGATCTGCAGTCTGTAATAGTTGCAAATGCGATTGGTGTGCTTGTACTCGGGGTACTGCTTGTAAGCAGCCGGCTTGTACGTATGCGGCGCGAGCTCGGTGATATGCTGTTCACGCTCACATGTGTGCTGACAGTATTCTCATGCGCAGCTGATTCGCTTGGTTTCGGCCTTGAAGGAATACAGGGAAAAGCAATGCATGTCATCCTGTACTTTTTCGACACGGTCACTTATCTTAATAATATTATAGTATCGGCTCTGTGGTGCCTTTACGTTGACGTCAGACTTAACGGCAGTAAAAAACATATGTTAAAAACACTGAAGCAGATCTCGCTTCCGGGCGCAGCCGGTATTGCCGGACTTGTGATAAATCTGTTTTATCCGTTCATTTTCACGGTTAATGACAGCAATGTCTACAGCCGTCTGCCGTTTGCCAATTACTACTTCGCACTCACGTTCTTCTATCTGTTTACCGGATACATCATTTACAGGAACAGCAAAAAAGATGTGGCTAAAATGACATTCATACCTATAAGAATGTTTTTATGCCCTATCATAATATGCACAGCGGCACAGTTCCTGTTTTACGGCGTGTCACTGGCGTGGTGTTCAGTAGCGGTCGGACTTGTGTGCATGCACATCAGCCTTCAGAATGAACTTACCTATCTTGATCCGCTTACTCAGCTTTATAACAGAAATTACCTGAACAACATCATGAAGCAGTTTTCCTCAACACATTCAAGCGTTCAGGGGATCATGATGGACATGGATGATTTCAAGATGATAAACGACACATTCGGTCACAGCACCGGAGACGAGGCACTTACCGAAGCCGCACAGCTTATCAGAAATGCCGCTCCTGACGGTTCAGTACCGATACGTTTCGCCGGCGATGAATTCATGCTCCTTATTCCGGGAGATGACAGTGAAAAGGCCCGCAGAGTCGCAGAATCAATAAGAAGCAGTGAAAAGAAGTTCAATGAAAGCGGAGCAAAACCGTACAAACTTTCATTCTCACTGGGACTCAGCAGTTTTTCCGGCAGCTCAGAACCGGACAGTTTCCTTAAGGAAATGGACCGCAGAATGTATGAAGAAAAACGCATAAAACACTGCAACAGATAAAAATAACACCTGTAAGTTTTCTTTAACTGAACTTACAGGTGTTTTTATTTTTTCTAATACTGATTAAGTCAGCAATCCGGCTTCGCCGGATTGCCGGGATGTGGAGATTACGGGGCTTCGCCCCGCGCCCCACGCTGATTTATGAATAAATCAGCGTTTTCCTAAGAATCAGGATCTGTTCAAGTACGACGCGCTTAACTGTGAACAGATCGACGCTTTATTGATAATTATTCTGATTTCCCGGTCCAGGAAGACATTTAAGAAGAATCTCCTTGCCCTTCTGTTTTATCCGTTTTACAAAGCTGTTTCTTACGATATGACCTATAGCAAAGAAGACCGCTGTAACAATCGCTGCCACAATAAACGGAAAATCGCCGTCGACCCAGCCCTGAAGTGCAATTGCTGACGGTATGGTAGTCACGCAGACTCCTGCGAAATATCCGAAAATATCAACGAACTTTACTTTCTTGCTGTACATGACATTGAAAAGTCCTGAAAAAAACAGACCTAAAAACAGATCAGCGACAACAATGTTTTCAGGATCATGGTCTTCCAATCCGAACACTATGCAGCAAAGTGTGAACAACGCACCGATGGACATAGCAGCTATGCCGGTAATAAGAGCCGCTTTGCCGCCTGATTCCTGACGCCGGTCGCCGGCTTCCCCGCACCAGCCGTTCACCCTGAGTTCAGTTCCCTGTCCGGTCTGAGCCTGAGAAAACCTCACCTTTCCTTCTGTAAAATCAGAAAGAAACTTTGAAGTTTCGGCATAGGAACCGCTGTTATACTGATACTGTGAAACGCCGTCGCTTATCATCAGAACTCCCTGATTGTAGGCCGATACCGTGAAGTTGTCCGAGCAGACCGAAACACAGTCGCTGTTGTCATCGTAACCCAGAGACGCCGTAGGAAACTTCGCACATAACTCCTCATAAACATCATACATTGAACTGTATCCCATATTCAA
>CADAPI010000197.1 GCA_902789705.1 uncultured Ruminococcus sp. | reverse complement strand
ATCTGCGGTTTCCGGTTCAGTATTTGCAGGGACGGTTCTTTCGGTTTCTTTTTTCTCAACCTTTTGAGATCCTGTCAGGGTGGTGCCTGCTGTTTCGGATCTCTTTTGGTTTTCATCGGAACTTACTGCGGACGATGCAGCTGATGCATCAGTATCTGAATTTGCAGGAATATCAGTAACTGCGGTCACCTCTGAAACGGATGAAAATGATGAGTCTGTGCTTTTTTCACTTTCGGTCATCTCAGATATGACAGTACCGCTTGTTTCACCGGCTGAAATGTTTATTTCATCATTATTATCGCCAGCCGGCAGATAATCAGATGTGAACTTTACCACACCGAATATCAGTGCAATGCAGGCTGCGGCAGGAAGTGCGGTACGAAGTATCTGCTTTGCATTCTTTCCTTTGCTTACAGTGTATTCATTCGTAATGATATCGCCGTCTTCATCCGGATGCTCCTCATATTTGACATTATGATTTTTATCAAGTATCGCTTTAAGCATACGCTTTTCAGAAGATTCATCCGGTGCGATACTGTTCCATGAATCAATGATCTTTTTATTTTTCATAAAAATCATCGCCTAACCTTTCTTTAAGAATTGTACGTGCTTCATGAAGATGATTCCGGACAGTCGAATTAGGCTTCTGAAGAATACCTGCGATCTCGGGACTTGTATATCCTTCGTAGTAGTAAAGATAGACCACGGTTTTGTATTTTTCAGGAAGGTCAAGCACGGCCTGCAGTATCTCATCGGTATTCGTTTTTTCAGGACTTTTCAGATCGGTATGATCTTCGATGTTTTCATTGTTCCTCTGCCAGTGGTTCAGCATATTCAGACAGATGTTCGTCGCCGTCCTGATAAGCCATGCCTTTTCGTGTTCTTCATTTTCAAACTGAGGACCTTTTCGTATCATCCGGTAAAACGTCTCTTCAACAGCATCTTCAGTGTCGGACTTGTTTTTCATGTATGCGAAGCACACACGGTAAACGGTTTTAACGTGACGCATGTAAATATCGGTTATTTCTTTGTCCGTACGTAACAAAGCTTCTGACATACTGCATCGCCCCCTTTCACTTATAATACAATCGAACACGGTGAAGTGTCGGATGATTTTTTATTTTTTCGATATCGGAACCGAATATGAGGATAACATTATATTACGGAGGTCAATTCAATCATGTCTTTATCTCATAAAAAAACATAGATAAAGACAAGGTCAAAATCAGAAAGATTATCTAATCCGCGTAAATACGCCGATTGAGTAGCTTGTTTCAATCGTGTCTTTATCTCATAAAAAATTATAGATAAAGACATAATCAAAATTTGAATATACTCAAAACGGCCGCCATAGCCGGCGACCGTTACAGATATATTTCATTTCCTGCTGTCAATCAGTCCGACAGCTTTATCAAAATCAGAATAGATATGCTGAGTACGGTTGAAAATATCGTATTCAGCTTCGGCTTTTTCTTTCGCCTGTTTATGCGATACTTTGCCGTTATCCTTTAAGATATCATATTTTCTGAATTCAAGAAATTCATTTACACTCGCCGCGAATTCCTCCATGGTGAATGTATTTTCACGTTCAATAAGATCTTCGATATAATCGAAATATCCGGATACAGCTCTTTCAAGCTGACGTATCTGCTTTTCATCCAGATAATTCTTAGCTACCGAAACATCTGACTTCAGTATTCTTCCGTCGGGTGCGTTTCTCCATGTTGTAAGACCCATGTTTTCCTTTGAATGATCGGCTCTTTCATATATTATTTCTGCCGCAGTACTTCTGGTGATCGCATAATGAAATTTATTCTGAATCGTCGCATAGAACTTCTGGGTTATATCAGAAGTTTTGTCGTAGTCGATACTGCATTCTGCAAAAATATCTGTGATCTGCTGCCAGATACGTCTTTCGCTTGCACGGATGGAGCGTACTCTTTCGAGGAGTTCTCTGAAATAGTCTTTGCCGAAAATGTTTTCTCCCTGTTTCATGCGTTCATCATCAAGGACGAAACCTTTCAGCATGTATTCTTTCAGAACGGATGTCGCCCATATTCTGAACTTTGTCGCCTGTTTGGAATTGACTCTGTAACCGACGGAGATAATTGCATCGAGGTTGTAGAAGTTTGTCTCTTTTGTTTGTGTTTTTTTCGGTATTGCTCCGTGCTTAGTGGTTGTTGCAATTTTTGCAACAACCATATTTTCATCCAGTTCACCTTCATTGAAAATATTTTTAAGATGTCTGCTTATATTTGACTTATCTACGCTGAAAATTTCAGCCATAGCTTTTTGCGTTATCCAGATGCTGTCATTCTGTATAACTGCATTTACATCTATATCCGTATCATCGATGTGATACAGTACAACTCTCATTTCTTTGTTCATATCAGACATAACACGTCTTGCTCCTTAGTCAGAATGAAATTCGGTTGATTACGATTATAACACATAAAGTATGAATTAGCAACTGATTTTGTGTAAATGATGATGGTTTTATTTTGTGGCTAACACGTAAGTGATATTTATAAATAGCATGCCGAAGGCATACCTTTCCGGAAAAGGAGGCACCTACGGTGCAATTAACAAAAGTTCCCGCAGCAGTCGCTGTGAGAACTTTTGTTTCAGAGAGGCAACATTCAGTGACCTTTGTGTTTCTCTCTGCGTTTTTGCTGTCTGAGATCATACTGACGCTGTTTTTCTGCTTCACGCTGATCTTTGGTGATCTGTCTGCGTTCGGTTTTCATTTCCTCCTGCATAAGTTTCAGCGCCTGCTGTGATTTTGTGCCTATACCTCTGGCAGAATCAAGCTGTTTTCGTACATTGCGCTGTCTGCGTTTCGGATTGTCAGCAGTGTGTCTGGTCTCTGCTTCGACAGCAGGACTAAACTTCAGTCTGCAGTAATTTTTCAGAATGAATTCAAATACTTCTGAATCCTTCGGCTCAGCTCCGAAGGTAACCTTTGCGACCGAGAGTTTTTCGTTTTCAGTACGTTCAAATACTCCCACCCAGAAAGGTTCATCGAAAAATACTGTAAGCATGCCGTTTGTTCTGTCCATAACTTTTCCCTCCTGAAAAAAGATGCGGACAAAGAACGGACAACCCGGAGGGGCAGGTTACTTACCCTGTTTTCACAGGACGGCCGGGCTACCTACCGGCTCTGGCATACTGAAAGTACACGTTGCGTTTTTATCTTTGTCATTTTCAGCACAGTAAGTGCTGTTGGTATCATAACACATCATGTCAGGCAAGTCAATATTTCTGTCTGGATTATTTCGTCCGGGCTATTGCTTTTTCGTCCAATTTATGGCATAATATGGACGAAAACTGAAAATGCCGGACGAAAGGAATATCATGAGAGTATTTGATTACAGCAGATTTGCGGAAGAATGCTGGGACAGCGAAATACTTCGCCTTGTTGCAAAAATTCATGAATGCAAAGGCCGTCAGGAGCTTCTTATAAGACAAAAACCAGCTGAACTGGACAGACTCGTTGAAATAGCGAGAATTCAGAGTACAGAAGCTTCAAATAAAATTGAGGGTATCGTAACGACCAGCACAAGAATGCATCAGCTTATAAATGAAAAAACTCACGGAAGAACAGGTTATTGTGAAATCCGGAGTTGGAAGAAGTACGTATTACAGAAAAGTGGATTCTTTTGAATCATTTGACTGGAGCACTGTAGGATCTGATTAATAAAACAAGGCATGACCTGCGTAAATGTGAGGCCATGCCTTATTTTGTATGAAACACGGTATGATAAGTTTACTGCGTGTTTTTAAAATGCGAATCACGTAATAACATTGATTTGTGCCCGTAATAATGTTATACTTATAGCGTAATTTTCATCGGATGAAACAACGAAACAAAACTCTGATGATGATGTTTGATTATATGTAAAAATCGTTAAGCAGAAAGGAAAAACAGCTATGAAAGTACTTATACTCAACGGAAGTCCGCGTGCAGAGGGCAATACTTCGGCTGCGGTAAATGAGATCGTTAAGATCCTTGAAGCGGAGAATATTGAAACCGAAGTCTGTCATATCGGGAATAAGGATATAAGAGGATGCGTGGCATGCGGAAGATGCGGCGAGCTCGGCCGCTGCGTATTTAATGACGAGGTAAACGAAATCGCAGCTAAGTTCGAAAAGGCAGACGGACTTGTCGTGGCATCACCTGTTTACTATGCTTCGGCAAACGCAACACTTATCGCATGTCTTGACAGACTGTTCTACAGCTCTCATTTCGACAAGACTATGAAGATCGGTGCAAGTGTAGTAGTTGCAAGAAGAGGCGGATGTTCTGCAACATTCGATGAGCTGAACAAGTATTTCACTATCAGCGGAATGCCTGTGGCTTCATCTACATACTGGAACTGCGTACACGGCAGAATGCCGGGTGAATCAGCTCACGACGCCGAAGGAATGCAGACAATGAGAAATCTTGCAAGAAACATGGCCTTCCTTATGAAGTCCGTTGCACTCGGAAAGGAAAAATATGGACTGCCGCAGAAGGAATCAAGCCACTGGACACACTTTGTCAGAGAAGATCTAGCAGACTGATAAAAAGTCAGAGATCTGTTCTGATCACTGGTTTACTTGGTAAAAATCGATATGTAAAAACCACCGGTCACCTTTTCGGGGATGACCGGTGGTTTTTGATTATATCGAAAGTACTCACTGATTTTTTCCGGCAGGAATGAACGAGTAAACAATAATTACTGCAGTCACTGCGGCAAATGCGATCAATGCGGCAGTCTGTCCGGCAGTGAAGTTGAGGATAAGAGTGATTATACCTCCGGCAGTCCATGCAAATCCGGCGAACCGGTGTACTCGGTTCCACGTGGTTTCGTCAGCAAGAGTAGCCGGTGTTCTTATACCGAAAATATTGTTCTGTCTGGTTTTCGGAAGATAATTACCGATAACTATCATGATGATCGACAGAAGGCATAAAGCCAGAAGAAGTATGTTTGAAAATTTTCCGAGTGCATACAGAATGAGCAGTGT
>CADAPI010000196.1 GCA_902789705.1 uncultured Ruminococcus sp. | reverse complement strand
TAAATTATAATAAAGACAAGCACCATGAATGTGTTATTGAAAGTATAACGCCGGAGTGGTGATGAAAAGGTGCCGGACATTCCGCGGAATGTCCGGCATTAAATTTGTCTGCCTCCGGCAGACCACCATGACAATACGTATAGAAATTCAGGTCGAAATATAGTAATAGAGTGTAACGTATATATGTACAAATACTGAAGGCGAGAAATATACACTATTCACAAACTTTAATGTTACTCAGAAAAATTTAAAAATTTACGGAGATAATCTGAGTGTTCGTGTGTATAATAAACAGAAGGGGATAAACCTTTGGTAAATTAGTCGTAAAGTTTGCTTTGATAATTATGCTTTTATCAGAGTGAGGATAGGGAGGAATTTCGATGAAAAAAAGAATTATAAGTGCAGTTTTAACTGCAGCATTACTTGGAAGTTCGGTGTCGTCCTTAACCTGTGTATCTGCAGTCGAAAGTGATTTAACACCAGGAATAGAGTCCTGGCAAGAATACAGCGGAACACGTAAAAGAATATCCGGGACAGTTGAGGATGTTATAGGATCTCTAAAATCCGGAACGGTAGTTATAGACTGTCAGGGTGCTTACGGAGATGGCTTCCTCGCATTTACACCGGACGAACGTCACAGTTACTATACTAAAGGCTCAAAATACTCCATAGTAACAATGGCTGAAGGAACGGAACCACCTGTTAAAGAGATCAATGAGAAAATCGGTGCATCAGATAACTACGAAGTTAAGTTCTACAGAATAGATGACAGCGATGAATACGGATTTTTCGTACTTGATAAAGAATATAAAGATACTGTTTATGATCTTTTAAAACATGACAGTAATGTGGTGAAAATAGAGGAATGTCAGAATATTCTTGAATGTGAATCTGCGCTTACAAATTTCTGTATAAAAACTGATCTTTCCATCGATGAGGTTTATGAGGAATATCCGGGTCTTTTACTTGAAAACGGACGTGCGCTTCGTGAATCAGATAAAGACTGGTGTGATGCTCCGGAAGACTGGAGTTATGTATTTTCATGCAAGGTAAGAAAAGATACCGAGACATATCCTTCGTTCTACAGTTCAATAAAGAAACTTCATGATAATAATGTTCCGTTCAGATATGACGTTCTTATCGCTACAGAATATGGGCGTCAGCAGTCTGCAACAAGTTCAGAACTGATTTATAACGCAGCTGATACATCCAATACTGTTATGTTAGGAGACATTTACTCTGACGGAATAATTGACTTGTCCGACCTTTCAACCTTATCGCTTTTCCTTGTTGGCGATACTGACCTTGAAGGCAGTCAGAAGAAGGCAGCTGACGTGGACGGTGACAGCGAAATAACTCTCGCTGACCTTGCAAGACTACGACAGTATCTTTCAAAGAAAATAGATACCCTTGAAACCAGCAGCTCGCCGGAGGATATAACAGACAAGTGCCGCACAATAATCGCAAATGCTTCCTACGTTATCAGTGGTGAGCCGTGCTTTATGGTTTCATCGATGGAGGAGTATAATGAACGCATTGCATGTTATGAAAAAGAAGCCGAACAGATCAAAGAACAGGGAGTTACCATAGGTGAGAAATTCTTTGAAAATAACAGACTTGCTGTAATGGTCGATAATTTGCTTAGTGCAAATAATGTGGTGTTTACACAGACGGCGGTAAAGCTTGATGAAAAGGGAAATGTTCATCTTTACTATAACCGTGATTTTCTTAATTCCGGCAGCGAAATCGAAGGCTTACTGCATCATATCACAATAGTTCCGGGAAATCCTCACAACGACAGCAAAGCGTATGTTCATTTTAAAGATATCATGCCAAAATCTTACTGACAAGTGCACGATAGTTTCAGGAATGGTGACATCAATAGAACAGTTCAATGAAGAAATGAGCAAAAACAGCATTGTTCCGAGAAGCAAACTTGTGTTTGATAAAGTGTACTACAGAGGTGCCTCCGGCAGACCACCATGACAATACGTATAGGAATTCAGGTCGAAATATTGTAATAGAGTGTAACGTATATATGTACAAATACTGAAGGCGAGAAATATACACTATTCACAAACTTTAATGTTACTCAGAAAAATTTAAAAATTCACGGAGATAATCAGAGAGTTCGTGTGTATAATATATAGAAACAAATCAAAGCTCTGCCTGACAGGGTTGAGTGATTTTTGTATGGTTCTTATTTAATAGATCGCCGGTCTGCACGCTGACGTATGCTCCGGGCGGACCGGTGAAAACAGATTTTGACCGAAAGGATGATAAAACATGAGAAAGCGTATAACAGCAGCATTATTATCCCTGACGATGGCATCGTCACTATTCTGTACCGTACCTTATGCATGTGCTGCAGATAACAGTGTAGCTTTTACTGCCGGAATAGAACAGTGGGATTATCCTGTCGGAGCACCTAAGCATATTGAAGGCACGACAATGGATGATTTCATTGCGGGTTTTGAGCCGGATGCATTTGTGTACAAGATAAACAATGGCAGAAAAGCTTTTGCAGTTACTCCGTCCGGTGACACTCACTATTTTGAGATCGGACAGGTTGCAAATCCGAATTCAGCACTGTATTCAGTTGTTAAAATGCGTGAAGGAACGGAGCCTCCTGTAAAGGAAATCAATGAAAAGATCGGTGCGTCCGATAAATACAAGGTCACATTCTATAAATATGATGACAGTGATGAATACAGGTTTTACATTGCAGGTGAAGAATATGAGACTGCTGTCCTTGATATGCTTAAAAATGACAGTAATGTTCTCAGCATAGAAAACAGACGTGATGTTACTGAAGCAGGTTTTAATCTTAAGTATCTGTATGTTTCAACTGAAATGGAAACTGAAGAATTTATAGAAAGTTATCCGCAGTTTTGCCTTGAAAACGTTTCTTATCAGTCTTCAGGAGATGAATTCTACAATCACTGGTTCATTTTCAGAAATAAAACAACATCACCTGAATATTATGAAGATTTTATGAAACTTAAACAGAGCGGAGAACAGTTTGAACTAAGATTTATGGTTAATGCTTTAGCAGCCATGAATCCGCACTATGTACTGACGGAAACTCTTTATACTGCAGATGGAACAGATACTCCTCCTATGCCATTACCGGCTGAATTTGTTAAAGGTGATGTCACAGCGGATGGGGTAATTGATGTGACAGATGTTTCATGTCTCTCACTGTATCTCATCGGAGATATTGAACTTTCAGGTTTTCAGAAAAAGAGTGCGGACGTAGATAATGACGGAGAGGTAAAACTCACTGACCTTGCAAAACTGCGTCAGTATCTTTCAAAAAAGATCGATACACTGGATACTGTGGTAAATGATGTTCCGAATACAGCAAGCAAAGAGGCACTTGCTTTGCCGGTATACAGGACATCGCGTATAGTTGCTGACAGGAAGAAAGCGGACAGTTATTCAGCGTTTGCAGCAAGCTTCTCTGATGATATTCTGCTTAATACGAACGATGAGAATGAAGGCGTCAACAGAGTATATTCACCTATAAGCATCTACATGGCAACATCAATGCTGGCTGAATGCTGTGATGGCGAAAGCCTTGATGAACTTTTTGGTCTGCTTGAAGTTTCCGATAAGGAAGAACTTGCAGCTATCAATAAGAATGTATTCGATTCTCTTTATTTTGATAATGACAGCTACTGTAAGATAAACAATTCCATCTGGATAGACCGTCGTTTTACCCCAGCGGAAGACGCTATAAAAAATCTTGCGGATAAATACTATGCAGCATCATTCCTGCGAGATCTTGGTTCACAGAATGACTGTAAGGAGATCACGAAATGGATAAGTGACAATACAGCCGGAAAATTTGAACCGGAAATACTTCCGAGTACGGAAGCCGTTCTTAAGATAATTAACACGGTAATTTTTAAGGACAGCTGGAATATGAAATTTACGGATACGGAAACCGGAATATTCAAAGGTGCTGACAGCGACATAGAGTGTCAGTTCATGAAGGGTTATGACCGTGCGGATATTGCTCTGGATGAAGATTTTGCGACATACATCAAGAGGTTTATTAACGGATATGAAATGAATTTTGTTCTTCCGGCAGAAGGAAAGACTGTCGCAGATCTTGTTTCAGATGAAACTGTAATGCAGAGGATCTTTGAAAGAAAAGACAGAAGTGAGTATGATGTTACTGCTTCAGTACCGAAGTTTTCATCAAAATCGAAGTTTAACATTATCGATACTTTAACTGATATTGGAGTTACAAGTATATTTGACAAAGCAGACCTCGGACCTCTTTTAGGAAATCAGACATCTGCTCCTGTTGACGAATTTGTTCATGAGGCAGTTATCGATGTAAGTGAAAACGGATGCGAAGCAGCAGCCTACACACTGATCAACTGTGATGAATGTGCGTGTCCGCAATATGAATTCAATGCAGACAGACCGTTTGTTTACTTCATATCCAACGAACGCGGTGTTCCTGTTTTCATCGGCATTGTTAATGATCCTACACAGAAATAAATATTATAGTGAACGCAAAAAAAGAATTTTACGTTCACGATAATTAATTCAATACAGATGATCGGCAGAAGGCAGCCGATGTTGACGCTGATGGTGCAGTTACACTTGCAGACCTTGCAAGACTTCAGCAGTATCTTTCAAAGAAGATAACATCATTCTGATATACAGCAATTTTCATCCTTAAGGATTACTCTGAATAAATAAAAACAGCGGGAGTACCGGTAAAAAATCCGGTGCTCCCGTTTGCTTCTGTAAAATGGTAGTCTTCACCCCTGCGGGCCGAAGACTGCTATGGAAAAAACGAGCTGGTCAGCTCGTTTTATAAATTGCGCCGAAGGCGCCTCATTTTCATTCAGACGGTTGCATTATGATGATCTTTAGAAAAAACTATTTTGTTTTGCTGTTGTCATAAACGTGAGAATATAGTATAATTTAAGATAACAATTACTGAAAACGCATAAACACTTAAAAATAAAAGGTATCGGGCATCATTTGAAACTGACGTTCGGTACCTTTTGTGAAAATAAAACAAACTGGCAATGCTTGCTTTATGACTTTCTACAAACTAAAAAAATAGTGTCACAAACGAAATGCGGAAGGGTACTTAGTATATGAAGGGACATTTAGAAGCTTTGAAGATTCTGAAAATCAGAACAGGCTTTTGGGCATTTCTCTTTATATCCGGAATAACAGAGAGGTGAAACTGCAGGACATGGAAGATGAAAAGATAATCGAGCTCTACTGGCTCCGTTCTGAATCTGCCATTACAGAAACCGATAAAAAATACAGGGAACACTGTATGTATATCGCAAGGAATATCCTAAACGATATTTCCGATTCAGAAGAATGTCTTAATGATACGTATCTTGCAGCGTGGAACAGCATGCCTCCGGAAAGACCGTCTCATCTTTCGGCATTTCTCGCAAAGATCACAAAGAACATCGCACTTAAACGCTTCCGCTACTATACGGCGGATAAGCGAAAGAAAAGCGCACAGGTTCCGATCGATGAGATATCCGAAAGCGCGGTCAGCACATTTGATGTGGAAGACACATCTGATTTAAAGGAGCTTGCGGGGCTTATAAGTGATTTCCTCAGAAAACACAGCAAGGAAAAAAGAGTTGTTTTTCTAAGACGTTATTTCTTCTTTGATTCCTTTGAACAGATATCCGACATTACAGGACTTAGCGAAGACAATATCAGAAAGATCCTGTCAAGAATGCGGAAACAGCTTAAGGAGTATCTGACGAAAAGAGGTGTTAAGGTATGACAGGAGATGATCTTATCGATGCTGTCTCGATGGTCGATGATGATCTTATCGAAGAGGCGGCGGAGTATAAAAAAGAAGGAAAAGGTCATATCGTACTGATAGTTTCCGCTTTTGCCGCATCGGCAGCTGCCATCGCAGTTGTAAATAATCTGCCGGGATACACCAGTGATCCGCATGATTTTGAAGTGGATAACAGCGTGCAGACGGTGATAACGACCGAAACTTCGACAGCCGGAACATCAGATACAGATGCTGTTTCATATGAATCTGCCGGTACCGGAACAGCACCTTTTACAGAACCGTCCATTCCGGAAACAGAAAAGTCTTCAGATACTTTTGGTTCAGTTACCTACATAGTGACAGAAGCTGCACGGACAGAATCACCTTCGAAAACAGCAGTACCTCCGTCACCGTCACCTTCTGCCGAAAATGTACGCACAGAAGCTGATCCGGTAACAGAACCGCATGTCATTACCGAAGCACCTGCTACAGAAAAAATAGTTACCGAAGCAACGAATACGCAAGAAAGCCAGACACTGCCGCCAATGTCGGAGCCATCGTCCGATCCGTCGTTAAAACCAATGCCAACGCCGATGCCGGAAACAGGAGTAACTATGCCGGAAAGGCCAGAACCATCGCCTGATCCGGTATTGCCAGTCAACAGAGAAAATAACAGTTATGATCATGCTGTATTATTTGAAAAAACTTATAGTAAGCGATGTGTTTATATTTTTACAGGTGATCAGTTAGGAGAAGATACTTTGGTTCCGTTTTTTATTGAAGATGTATCGACCGGATCAGGATGCAGGACAGTTGCAAATACTTTGAAAGAGTTTAGTTTTGAGAAAATATTTCTGCTAAAGTGCGGCACAACTAAAGGTAAATATTATGTGTTCTTAAATGACAGTCTTTCTGATGAAGAGGAAGAACAAATATTTAAAACTTTAGGAATAACGGAGTTTACAACTAATGTTACTACACCTGAAACAGAAATTAATCGTGAATGAAAAATAACGAATTGATGCGTTATCATAAGCAGTGGTTTTCACCAGATATATTATAGAAACTCACCGTTTCACGTGAGTATATGAAAGGGATGTTTTATATGGTGCGCCGGTTCGGCGCAGTTGACCTAGACAGGTGAAACTCCTGTCCCGACAAACCCTAGCAAGGAGTCGGTATCCAGCCTTGGGTGATTCAT
>CADAPI010000195.1 GCA_902789705.1 uncultured Ruminococcus sp. | reverse complement strand
GCGGTACACACTGAAGACAATGCCGGCAACAGAGCAAATCTTACAAAAACAGTCCGTGTGGACAGAACTGCGCCGGTAATTACGAATGTTGAAATAGACGGAGCGGGATCGATACCTTCAGTTCTTTCAAGGGGCGTACTGGTGGTACCGTTCGGCCATTTCTTCCGTGAAAGCGTAAAGCTCAACGTTTACGCTGTGGATGAAAACGTAAGTTCAGGACTTCGTTCGATCGATCTTAATTTCTACGATCCTGAGGGCACAAGACTTGATCATGTGACGGTAGCCGGTCCGGGACTTAAATTTGAAAACGGTGTTTACAGTGCTGAGTTCACTGTGCCGGAAGGCTTTAAGGGATATATCACCGCAGGAGCGGAAGACAATGTCGGTCTGCTTTCCGAACTCTACAGACCGGAAGGATTTATCACTGAAAACGAGGAACGTCACAGTGCCACATCATCTCTGGGAATTACTCTTCCGGATACTGAACACCGCGACAGAAACGGACTTCCGCTTTACGGAAACGACATCGATGTGAAGATAAATGCTGAAGACAGCTTCTCAGGAATCCGTCTGTTTGAATGGATCGCCAGCGAATACGGTGAAAACAAGTGGAAGAGCATAAGTGCTCTCAAGGACGGAAATATCACCGGTGACAGCCTGGATGACTTTAACGTATCGAAGAAGGAGAGCAATCTTGTTATCTCCCTTGACGGTCATGCAGCACTTACCGAGGATAAGAATTCAGGAAACTTCCGCGTGAAGATGACTGACAACACAGGCCATGGATCAGAACTCGGAAAGGATTTCAGTATCGATAAGAAAGCTCCGATCGTTTCAGTAAGCTTTGAAAAGGCCGATGCAGATGCGGATTCCGGTATCTACAGCACGGAAAGAACAGCCTTTGTCGACGTAACTGAACGAAACTTTGATCCTGAAAGGATAAGCGTTACTGCTGAAGGCAACGAAAGCGGAGTAAGCTTCGGAAACTGGGCGCTGGCATCCGGTTCAGAGGGAACGGACAGTGCGGTTTACCGCATGCCGGTTACATTCTCAGGCGACGGTTCCTACACACTCAAGGCTGAGGGTACTGATATGTGCGACAACAAGTCCGAATCCTACGCTTCGGAAAACTTCGTTATTGACAGAACAGCTCCGGTAATGGAAGTAAGCTCATCCGGCGCTGAATGCGTAAACGGCAGATACTATAACGGAACGAGAAAGCTCACAGTTACCATTACGGAACACAACTTTGACACTTCAAGAATAAAGATAACAGGCACTAAAAACGGCAGTGCGGAAGGATTCCCGGCGGCAGCATTCTCTTCTTCTTCCGGCGACGTACACACTGAAGTGCTTGAATTTGCGGAAGACGGCGACTACACTGTAAGCATCGAAGGCATGGATGCTGCTGGAAATACCTTTGAAGGCTATTCCGATAACTTCACAGTGGATGCCACAGCGCCTGAGGTACGCTTCGAAGGCGCAGGCAACAAGTCAGCCAACAGCGGCGAGGTAACGCTGGACGCATTTATTCTCGATGAGAATATAGAAGAAAAGAACATCAAAGTATCTTTCGGCGGCTCAAAGCGTGGCGATCTTTCAGGAAGCGCAGGCATCATGACTCCTGAAGAAGGCGGATATCATTTCGCTTTCGCAGATTTCCCTGAGGAACAGAGCATCGATGATATCTACACAGCCACAGTCACAGCGACCGATGCAGCCGGAAACGTTACGGAAGAGACTATCACATTCTCTGTAAACAGATTCGGTTCGAACTACTATTTCGACGAAACCTCCCTTGCAGTTGCCGGAAAATACGTAAAGGAGCCGGTGGATATCATTCTCCACGAGATAAACGTTGACCCGCTTGACATGGAAAAGACCATGGTAACTGTCATGAGGGATGGTAATCCGAAGGTGCTTGAAAAGGACAGCGACTACACGGTGGATGTCACCGGCGGTGACGGAAGCTGGTGCGAGTACTGCTACGACATCAAGGCGGCGAATTTCCACGACGATGCGGCATATCACGTTGTTGTCATGACGGAAGACGCAGCCGGAAACCAGAATGCCAACTCCATCGAAGGCAAGAAAGCTGAATTCAAATTCGGCGTTGACGGCACACCGCCGAAATGCATCCCGCTGAACATAGAAAACGGCTGCTCGATGCGTGCCGACAAGGTGAAGGTTGATCTTGTGTGCGAGGACAATATTCTTCTGAATAGCCTTGACGTATTCGTAAACGACGTACATGCAGAAGAGGCATACACGAAGGGCAGTACGAAGTACAGTTTCACCATGTTAAGCTCAGACGAACCACAGAATGTAAAGATCAACCTTACAGACGTTGCAGGCAACGAGACAAACATGACCATCGACAACATCCTCATCTCAACAAGCCTCCTCAAGGTAGCACTCCGTTCACCATGGGTAAGGACAGCAGGCGCGCTTTTAGTATGCGGCGGCGCAGGCTACGGCGTGGTACAGTCGAATAAAAAGAGAAAAAGAAAAGCCCGCTACGGCGGCTAAGGTATGCCTTCGGCATGCTATAGAAAAACCGGAAGCATCCCTTTGTTTCCGGTTATTTTTATACATATAGCACGCCGAAGGCGTACCGATAAAAGGTGGAAGCGGAGCCTCGGCTCCGCTTCAGTCGTAATGCGCCATTCGGCGCAAATTATTATAATCTTAGGTTGACATATACGCTATGATATGATAAAATATATAGCGTAGATATAAACCAGTGTAAAGGGGATGAACACATGAATAAATATGATTTACTTGATAATCTTGTATCTGAAGGTAATGGTTATCTTCAGGCATCAGTAGCAGCGGAAAATAATATTTCACGGCAGGTTCTTTCAAAATACGTCATGACAAGAGGCATGGAAAGAATTATGCGAGGAGTTTATATAACTGAAGAAGTATGGCCGGATGATTATTATCTGTTGTTTCTTCGTAATAATAGAATAGTCTTTTCATTTGAAAGTTCTCTTTATCTTCACGGATTGATGGATCGTGAGCCTTCAAAAACAACTGTTACCGTTCCGGAAGGTTATAATTCCTCACATATTCAGAATGCTCATGTTCTGCATTCAAAAAAAGAAAAATATGAACTTGGAACGACCAGTATAAAAACTTCATTTGGAAATGAAGTACCTGTTTACGATATGGAACGAACTATCTGTGATATTATTATAAAAAAACAGAAAATAGAGATCCAGACATTTCAGACAGCAATGCAGGAGTATATGAGATCAAAAGAAAAAAATCTCGGAAGACTTCTTTACTATGCGCAGCAGCTGGGTATTGAAAAAGAAGTGAGGACATACACGGAGGTAATGTTATGATAAAAACGGCTATTCAGTTGAAAGCTAAAATACGGAATCTTTCAGGTGGTGACAATGACAAAGCCAAAGTTTTGATACGAAATTTTATCATGGAAAGATTTCTTGAGAGAGTTTCACTGTCGCCTTACAGAAACAATTTTATTCTGAAAGGTGGAATGCTTGTTGCAGCGGTTGTTGGATTGGAAACCAGAGCAACAATGGATATAGATACTACAGTAAAAACGCTTACACTTTCAACTGAAAACGCCAGAAGTGTTATAGAAAAAATAATACTCATTGATGTTGATGATGGTGTTACTTTTGAAATAAAGAAAGTTTCTGATATTATGGAAGGACATGATTATCCGGGCATACGTTTTATGCTCGAAGCTAAACTTGACATGATTCGTCAGATGATTAAAATTGACATATCTACTGGTGATATTATTACTCCTGAAGCAGTAGAGTATTCCTATAAGCTTATGTTTGAAAACAGATCAATATCACTTTGGACTTATAATCTGGAAACGATGTTAGGCGAAAAGCTGGAAACAATTATGGCAAGAGAAAATGCCAATACGAGAATGAGAGATTTTTATGACATATTCATTTTAACAGAAGAAAAAAATGTTGATTACAAAATACTCTATTCAGCATTCATGGCGACAAGTGAAAAAAGAGAGACAACAACTATGATTTCTAGATTCGATTCAATACTCGAATCTGTTTTACAAGATTCTGCTATGAGAAAAATGTGGGATATGTACAGAGATGAGAATTATTTTGTTGGGGACTTATCATGGGAATGTGTTAATGAAAGAGTAAGAATGATAAAAAACAGAATGTTTGAGGAAAAATGAAAAGATTTCATAAACGTAACTGTTTGCCTTTTTTTTAAGATAGCACGCCGTAGGCGTACCGATGAATGGCTTACTCTCGTAGCTATGATCTTATCAAAGGTATGCCTTCGGCATGCTATAGAAAAACCGGGAGCATCCTTCGGACGCTTCCGGTTTAATTCTAATTATGATTCATTTCATTTTTTAACAATCGTGTGTAGTTAGTTCTTCCGTCAACAATGTGGTAAATGTAAATCGTATTACCGATAATGCGGTAAATGCAAAGATACATTCCGCTTATAAGACGACGGTAATGATTGGGAATCAGAATGAGTTCATCACATTCCTTTCCCAAGTACGGATGATATGCAAGTTTTTCGATGTCATCAAGTAACTTGTCGGTTATTTTTTTAGCTGAAGCAGGACCGACAAGGTTTAGATGTTTTTCAGATATATTTTCGATTTCAGCCCATACTTCAGGTCGTATGTTGATAGTGTACTTATCAGAGTCCGGCATTCTTGTATTTCTCCATTAATTTATTTCGAATTTCTTCAATAGAGTATCCAGGAGTACCGGCAAGTCGGCCTTCCTCAACTAAATCAAGATGTGCCTTTAAACGAATCATTTCGTCACGGCGCTCAAGTGCCTCAATGCTTAATACAGCAAGATCACCTTCACCATTTCTGGTGATATATATAGGCTCATCGCTGGCATGTGCCATTTCAGAAATTCTGGCATAGTCATTTCTGAGTGTAGTAGATGAAGTGATAGTCATAATGATTCCTCCTAATATAGTATTCTACAGATATTATACAATAATTTCTGCAGAATTTCAAGTCTAACTGAGAATCAAGATGAAAATTCGCCTTAACTGGAAAAGTTA
>CADAPI010000194.1 GCA_902789705.1 uncultured Ruminococcus sp. | reverse complement strand
GCTGTAATAGAAGATGATGATCCTGTTTCCTGTCCGGTAATGCTAAACTTGTCATTAAGAGAATTGTAGGTGATAGTAACACCTGCACGACTCTCATTTACTTCCGTCATCATATCAGAAAGCTTAGTATCGCCTGTAAATGAGAAGTTTGTTCCGTTTATAGTGAACTCGATCTTATCAGAATCATTATATCCGTAAAGATCTTTAAGTGTCATCGATGTATCAAGCTGATTTGTCGCACCCTTTGAATCCATACCGATGAACTCAAGAGCACTTTCATCACCTTTGATCTTGATGTTCTTTCCGGTTCCGGCTGTGATCTCGCCGCTCTCTGCATCAAAATGAATACCTGATCCAAAGGCCTGGAAAAGCTTTTCACTGAAGCTGTCAGCTGTATCTGTTGACGTCAGTGAGATGTCCTTTGTGACACCGTTGAATGTTATATTCAGCTTACCCTTTGATTCGATCTCCGGTACATCAGCTGTAAGTTCAGAAGTTCTTGAACCTTCCTGCTTGCTGCTGAAACCAAGAGTTTTAAAATCATTTCCGTGTCCGTCTTCTGAAGAAGCTTCAACGGTGATCTTTTCAACGTCAGAGTTACCTGTAAACTTAAGCTTTTTATCGTCTCCGGTTCCGTCATAGGATACTGTTACACCTTTTCCTGAAACCTGAGCATTGATCTTCGAAAGAATATCTTCATCAGAATCATTTTTGCTGAGACTTACAGTAACTTCTTCTTCGTTTAATTTGAATTTATAATCCTTCGCTTCATCGGAAAGCTTTGACTTGTCAAATTTACCTGAAGTAACGGAAGCATTTTTTACCGTCGCACCGTTTCCGTTTACTGTGATATCTGTTGAATCGCCTGTTCCCGAGAACTTAAGCTTTCCGTCTGAGCCAACTGAAACTGTTACATCAACAGCAGATGATGAATTCTGTCTGTTGTATGTTGTTATACCCTTGTTGATCTTGTCGGCCATATCACTTGCCGATGCACAACCGCTGATATCAACTTCAATGTCTGTACCCCCGACATTGATAGTCATTTTAGTAGCAGAAGCTGACATAAGATCTCCGCCAACTTTAACTTCCATATTACCGCTGGCACTGGTTTTACTTGTAAACTTAGCCTTAGAAGCAAGCTGCTGTACTTCAACATCAAAGCTTCCCTCAACCGCATCCGCTGTTGAAACAGCCTTTACTGCAGAAGATGTACTTTCAGTAGTTGTACTCTTGAAGCTGGAAGTAAGAGCGAGAGATTTCTCACCGGTAACCGAAAAATATTTGCCCCGGAAATCATTGATCTTGTCAATAACCTCACGATACTGATCCTGCTTCATTTCAAGAACTTTCTGCTGCTGTTCCTGCTTGTCTATTTTTGTCTGCATGTCGCTCATCATTGACTTAACAAGACTTTCAGTGTCAAGTCCTGAGTTCATGCCTGAAATACCTTTATTGCTGTAGGATGCATTCGTATACGTATTTTCTGAACTTGAACTTACCTGCATATGTATCCCCCCTGATCATAAAATTTAAAAGATCACTGATCAGAGGCGTCAGCACAGGATGCGGGAACGGCCTGTAAACTCCGCTTCCGGTATATCCGGATTTAACGGAACTGATGTATGATCAGTGTTTTTTGCGCTTGTATTAGATTAATCTGCTTATTATATTATTCGGCATTTTTACATTTTTTTAAAGAGTTTTTTAGAAATTTTCATATAATTCTGCTTTTTTGTGAAAAGACTCTGTCTCCCTGTCCCTGAGTCTCATTTACAGCGCTGTAGAACCTTGCAGCCTTGGCACTCTGGCCGTTATTGTTCTCTTTTATTTCTTCAAGAACTCTGTCCATAGACTTCTTCAGTCTGTCCTGAACCATTGGTATGGCGGCACTTATTCTGTAAGCAACTGCGTTTACTTCCTGCCTTTTTTCAAATACTTCGACATATTCTTCAGCCACGTCTTTTCTGTCGGTAAGCGGTTCCGTCGCTTTTTTCAGCTCACCGGTCTCATCTTCGGCACACAGCGAATTTATCCCGGCAAACAGCTCGTCGGTTATCTCACGGTATTTGTTTATTCTATCCACTGAAATGTCGACATCGTCAGGTGAGCAGACATAAAGTTCACCTATTTCCTTTTCCATTTCAAGCAGCACTTCCACGATCTCATCAAAGCAGCTGCAGATCTGTGCTGTGCGTTCACTGTTGTCCATATTTTTTCTCCTTACCTGAATAAAAATACGAATTTTTCATTCGCGGTATATTCCATTCTATCGGATTTTATGGTATAATAATTAAATAAACGATTATTTGGGGGTGTGATCAGTGTTTCCTGTAAAATGCAAAGCAATACTCAAGCTGATAAACGGTGAAATACTGGAATACGGTTTTGCTTCGTACTCGGCTGAAGAACAGCACTTAGACTTCACAGCTCAGTTTGTGCCTATTCTTCAGATCAATTCAAAAGTCACCGTAGTATGTACTGAAAACGGAGTTACAACACACGTTTTCACTGGTGATGTTTATCTTTCTTCACCGAAACTCCTCCGGGTCATCTCACTTAAATGTGCCTTCATTCTCGGCGCTGAAAGAGTGCTGGCCGCTCATGTACCGTTTGAAGCACAGGTTTACGTTCCTGCTTTCAGACACGGCCTTTTCGCAAACAGACTTACCTACAGATGGGAAGAATGCTGTATCAAGGCCATATCCATGAACGGAGCCGCAATAGAATGTCCGGAGATCGTCAGTGAATTTGCTGACAAAATCACAATAAAAATTTCCGATCCTATATTTTCTAAGCCTACTGAGCTTCATCTCCACACAGGAGAAAAAGGGCTCATGTTTGGAAATCATACCAAATACAAATATAAGATCGGAAAAATCAATAAACGATGTGAATCTGAACTCAGTGCATTCATACGCAATGCAAATATGACGCTGCTCGGCAATATAGAACTGGTTGACGAGCAGACCCTGTTCAGTAACTGATCAGTCCGGGAGTACGGGTTGTTCCCGTAAACTCCGGACAAAAGTTTTTAACTTATTTTTTGATCTGACCAAGCATATTCTTAAATGCGTCAGGCGCAACAGCGTCTGATGCTTTTTTATTGCTCTCCATGGTCTGACGCAGTTCGCTTCTGAGTACCTTGACATCCTTAGGTGCCTCGATACCCAGTCTTACCTTGTCACCGCTGACTTCAACGATCTTGATCTCTATATCTTCATTTAAGTAAACTGTTTCCCCCACTTTTCTTGACAGTATAAGCATTGTTAGTCCTCCTTAACATTTTCAAAAAGCTTATAGCGGATCGTGTAGTCCTCCTCAGCGATGAACTGAGCAGCCCTTCTCTCATCGAGATTTACAACCAGAGGACTCTTAAGGTTTACAGTAGATTCGCCGAAGTTATCAGCAACTACCATTACGAGCCACATTTCATATGTTCCTTTTCCGATAACCTTTGCGATATCTTCCTCAAATGTCGGTGCATATTCCTGATTCAGTGTTTTAGGATTTGCAAGCACAAAGCAGAGATCTGTATCATCAAGGCACTGGAGCCAGATAAATTCGCCGTTAAGTGATTCATCGAT
The DNA here is from genome assembly GCA_902789705.1 of uncultured Ruminococcus sp. GTDB lineage: Bacteria > Bacillota > Clostridia > Oscillospirales > Ruminococcaceae > HUN007. The sequence continues at coordinate 2,207 of CADAPI010000194.1, read as the reverse complement.
CATGAATACATATCTTTTGTTTTCCTCAAATCCTAAGATTGGCTGGTCAAATGTAATAATGTCGTTCTCTGAGATCTCGATCTCGCCAAAAGTTCTAGTGTTTACTTTCATAATTACCTCCGCATTCATAGTTTTCCTGCAGCAGTGCTGCGGCAAACTGTATTCAGTAGTTTATGTCCCGTACTCAGGCACTTTGTCAGAGCATGTACGGGTAAAAAAACAGGGAATATGCTGCTTAAGCACATTCCCTGTTATGTTCCTATTCTTCCGGTTCTTCATAATCAGGTGCGGAACTCTTTGGCACGTAATTGAAACCGCCAAGATATTCAAATTCCACATGTGCATATTCTTCAACTATCTTTCGTGGCTGAGGTTTCGGTGCATGAAGCTTTACCGCCTTCGGAGCTTCTTTCGGCTCCGGCTCCCACGATTTGTCCGGTACTACAGAATCCATACTGTCTATCGCTGAATCTATAGTAGCTGCCGACTGTATATTCTGGCGCATATATTCCGCGCAGGTCGGTTTCGGCTCAGGCTTGACGTTTTTCTTTCCGTAGCAGTAATTCACACTGTACTCGCTGCCTTCAGTTTCCGAAGCACTTTCGTGCCTCATACTGTCAGGCTGCCGGTTTATGAATTTCTGCTGAACGCCGCCGGCGGCTTTATTGCCGACCACATTACCGTCGTACATCTCCGGATTGTTTTTTGAAGAATGTGTATTTTTAACCGGAATTCTTACATTCGCTGAATTCACTTCAGCATTTTCAGGAGAAAAGTCTGGATTATTATCAGCCGTGATATTCTCCTGTTCTTTAAACTTAATCGGAACTGTAGTTATTTTCAGAAGCTGCATTCAAATCCCTCCCTGAATAATGAATAATCAAACTTTCCTTGTTAATATACAAACTTCTATTCACTTGTTCTTATTTTGACATACTACTCTGTAAAGATTTTACGGAAAGTCTTTACAGAAATTAAGTTATATTATGATTAACTGAAATATTATCAGTTTACATAATCCATAAGTGACTTCGGAACGATATTCTTACCGAACTGAAGCACCAGGTTCCAGGCGTTCTGATATCCTAGGAAATTGGTTATTTCAGTCGCATCATCGACACCTTCGATATCCTTCTGCATCTTCTTGAGCGAAGTGTTTTCCGCTTCGAGTCTGTCGAGATTGGTTTCAAGGAATTTCGTTCTTACGCCTATCTCGGATTCTGCTGAGATGATGTCTTCAGTTTTTTTCTGGAAATTGTGCATTATCGCACTGAGCTTGTCGATATCAGAATTTCTGATCGCATCCTGCATATCGGTCATCATATCGTATATATTATTCGATACGATCTCTGAATTTCCGGAACCTGAACCGGTCGCACCAGCCTGAGCCTGAATACCTCTGATATCACGCACCAGCCTGAGCCTGAATACCTCTGATATCATCGTAGGAAACTTCAGTCTTGCCGTAACCGAGAACATTTATTCCGTCAACAGTAACTCTGAACGCTGTTTTCTGAGCAACCTTTCCGTTGGAAGCAACGTTCATATCAAGACCTACGTCAATGTAACTGTCACCGGAATATTTTATTGGCTTACCACTTGAATAGTAGTAATTCTCCACATCACCCTGCATCTGAGCTACTTCATGAGAAATCTCAGCGTCCGTTTTAGGCTCACCTAAGTGAATAGTCAAATGCCTTGAGCCATCAATATTATTATCCCAAATTACATGATAATCGTCTTTTTTTGATGCATCATAAGTATTACCATCAGCATCAGGTACAAGACCATTCAAAAATCTATTATAATATATTACATCAGTAGCATCAATCTGTGGTCTCTTTGAATCATATTTGACTCCATTATATTCATCATTAAGATTATCAAGATCATTAAAATCAAAAACAATAACATTCTCATTTCTTGATGCAGCATAACAATGCGGACAATCCTTAGTGGATACATGAACTGGATCATCAATGGTCTTCACTGAATTAACCATCTGATTCTTGTCTTTGATCTCAGACATTGCCGCACCGTTGAAGTACATATAACCGTCTTCACTCGGTTTAAACGGATTGGTCTCAACGCCGACGCCGCCCATAACGTACTTGTTATTGTACTTTGTATTTGCAAGACGCTGTATCTCATCCTTTGCACCGTCAAGGAATGAAAGGAACGCTTCCTTGCCGGCTTCAAGTGTCGGC
>CADAPI010000193.1 GCA_902789705.1 uncultured Ruminococcus sp. | reverse complement strand
AGGGGTCTGTTTCAATGTCTGTCGGATATGACGGACTGCTCAACGGAAAGACTGAGACCGACGGAAGTGACACGATCGTGGCTAACGGACACGGTGATGACGATCTCCGTACAAGAGGTGCTGTTTACTATTCAGCAAGGACAAAAGTCATTAATGAAGGCGGCACAGTATCTGCTTCAGGAGGTAAAATAAACGTAAGCGGCTGCGACTCCGTAATGATACTTACTTCTATAAGAACGAATTTTATTGATTCAAATACATGTAACGGCGACGAAAAAGGTGATTCCGCGGCTGATATGAAAAAAGCCGAAGGCAAGTCGTGGGATGAACTCTATGAAAATCACCTGAAAGATTATCAGTCGCTTTTCAAAAGAGTGGATATTGAACTCGGCGGCGACAGTGCTGTCACAAATGCCAAAACAGTCGAGAGCCGTATCAGCGAATTCGGAAAGACTAATGATCCGAAAATGGTTGAAACTCTTTTCCAGTACGGACGTTACCTCATGATAAGTGCATCACGTGATTCGCAGGCGATGAATCTTCAGGGCATATGGAACAAGTATTCGTCACCTGCATGGGGAAGTAAATCTACTACAAATATAAACTACGAAATGAACTACTGGCCTGCATTTACGACCAATCTCGCTGAATGCTTCGAACCTTTCGTTGAAAAGGCAAAGGCACTTACTGTAAACGGAAGTAAAACAGCAAAGACCCAGTATGGTATAAATGAAGGATGGGTACTCCATCACAACACAGATATCTGGAACCGTACAGGTCCGATAGACGGATCCTGGGGCCTCTGGCCTGTGGGCGGTGCCTGGGTATCAAATATGCTCTATGACGCATATGAATTCAATCAGGACGAAGAATATCTCGCAGAGATCTATCCTGTGATAGAAGGAAGCGCAAAATTCCTTGACAGACTTATGATAAACCAGAGTTTCGGCGGTCAGGAATACAGGGTCATAAGTCCGGGCGTATCACCGGAACTTGCTCTTCCGGTAAGTGCAAACCACTATGTTTCTGCCGGTGTTACTATGGATAATGCCATCACGCGCGAACTTTTTGAAGATGTTGTTGACGCTTCACGCATACTCGGTAAATCAGAATCAATCTACAGTAATTATGAAGAGACACTTTCACTGATAAAACCTCCGGCTGCCGGAAAACACGGTCAGCTTATGGAATGGGCTGAAGACTGGGACAATCCGCGTGAGACCCATCGACATATATCACACATTTACGGGCTTTTCCCGGGAAGCGAATACAGTCCGACTACAAATGAAGAAATATCTGCAGCTGCAGCACAGGCTCTGAAAAACCGCGGCGATGCCGGAACCGGATGGTCGGAAGCGTGGAAACTCAACTGCTGGGCAAGGCTTAAGGACGGCGAACATGCCTATAATCTTGTCAAGCTTCTTATTTCACCGGTCAACGGTACGGAAAGCGGAAGACTCTACGCAAACCTCTGGGATGCACATCCTCCTTTTCAGATAGACGGAAACTTCGGCTTTACTTCCGGTATTGCTGAAATGCTCCTGCAGAGCACAAATGATGAAATAACACTTCTACCTGCACTTCCGTCAGCATGGTCAACAGGACACGCAAACGGTCTCTGCGCACGCGGAAATTTTGAGGTTTCTGAAATGAACTGGCAGAACGGCAGACTGACGGATGTAACGATCAAATCTAATTCCGGTAAGCTGTGCAATCTCAGATACGGAAATAAAACTATCAGCTTTGAAACTGAAAAAGGTGGGGAGTATCACTTAAGCGGGCTGCTTTCATTTACAGACAAGCCGGTTATGCTTGCGAATGCAGCGAAGGGCAGAAAGGTAACTGCGTCTTCAGGTGACGCATCGGCAGCCGCAGACGGTTCTGATTCCACAATGTGGGAGGCTAAGGGAAAGCTGAACGGTGAGTGGATGACTGTTGATCTCGGCGAAAAGACTGATATAAGCCGCTGGGCTGTAAAATTCGGCGGAGTTAACGGAAACAGCAATTACAATTCAAGGGATTTCAGACTTCAGAAGAGTGATGACGGTACATCATGGACTGATGCAGATATAGTTTACGGAAATACAAAGGCGGTTGTGTCCAGAAATGTTTCTGAGTTTTCAGCGAGATATGTAAGACTTCTGCTTGAAACATCAACTCAGAACAATGCCGGCGGTATTGCTGTAGCTGAGTTTGAAGTATGGTCAGAAGGAGATTCAGCCGGAACTGTTTCCGCATATGCGCAGAAACTGCAGGCCGAGGACAGTGATATTCTGACCGGCGGCATACGTGTTGAGGAAAGCGGCAGCGGAAAATGTCTCGGTTATATAAAGAGCGGTTCCTCACTTGCTCTTGCTGATGTTGATTTCGGAAAAGGTGCAGGAACTTTCCGTGTCAGTGCATCGAGTGCAGCTGACGGAGGTAAAATAGAAGTACATCTCGGAAGTCCGGACGGAAAACTGGCCGGAACATGCACCATCGATCCGACAGGCGAATGGTCGGCATATAAAACCTTCGAATGCACACTTGAAAACTGCCGCGGAACGGAAGACCTCTATCTTGTCTTTACCGGTTCAGACGGATATCTGTTCAATGTTGACTGGTTTGAGTTTGAGGGAAATGCATCCGCATCAAAAGGCGACGTCAATTCAGACGGATCAGTAAATGCTACTGACCTTAAGAATCTTTCCACCTATATGTTTGGCAACAGGACAGCGATAGATTCTACTTCATCAGATATCAACGATGACGGAAAAGTTAATATTGCCGACTTCTGTCTGCTTAAAGAAATACTTCTTAAATGATTTCGCTTTAGGAAAACGCTGATTTATTGATAAATCAGCGCGGGGGACTGGGCAGAGCCCCGCAATCTCCCCACCCCATCAATCCGGCGAAGCCGGATTGATGATTCGATCAGTGTTTTCTAATATTATAATGTAAAATAAAGCCGTGGTTTGTGTTCAGACTGCGGCTTTGTTTTGTAATCAAATTGTCATTGACAGTTTCACCGATTTGATGTATACTAATTAAGAGTCTTATTCAGAAGGAAGTGATACAATGATCGACAGAACGAAGTTCAAAACTATATCGGAAAACAGAAAAGCAAGACATGATTACTTCATACTTGAAAGCTACGAAGCAGGTATTGAACTTGTTGGTACTGAAGTCAAATCATTGCGTCAGGGCGGAGTAAACCTTAAGGACAGCTGGTGTTCCATAGAAGACGGCGAGATGTTCATTAAGGGCATGCACATTTCTCCTTATGAAAAAGGCAACATATTCAACCGTGATCCGATGAGAGTAAGAAAACTTCTTCTCCACAAGAAGGAAATCGAAAAGCTCTTCGGAAAGATCAAGTGTGACGGGCTTACACTTGTTCCGATCTCTATCTACTTCAAAGGCTCGAACGTAAAAGTTCAGGTCGGTCTCTGCAAGGGTAAAAAGCTTTATGACAAGCGTGATGCTGCTGCAGAACGTGATGCAAAGCGAGATATAGACCGCACGATGAAGTCCCGTAATAATTATTAATACGGGGGCGTAAAGGTTTCGACGGGGATCTTGCAGTATAATAAGCGAGTAGAGGATGGGCAACCTCTTAAATAAGGCATCCAATTAAAATTAAACGCTAGAAATAGTATAACAGTTAGCCGTAACTACGGCGAACTCCAGGCAGCGTAAGCTCCCTGACCGTTCTGTAAGAGACTACCACGACTCTTTCAGAGCGTCGATTTAGTGGTGAACGACCGTTATGATGGCCTTTGCATTTCGGCTGTACCTAAAGGCTACCGTGTTCTCCAGCGTGTTTGTCCGCGGCTGATCACGGGAATTTAAAAGATAAACTACACTCGTAGAAGGTTATATGAATAGTTTTTCGGACGCGGGTTCAATTCCCGCCGCCTCCATCTACCGAAAATGCGTAATCGTAAAGATTGCAATAATCCCTGTATATCATGACGGTATACAGGGATTTATTTATATAACGATAAATAAAGAGAGAACGTAGGAGAGTGAAACTGTGAGCTATAAACCCATTTATACAATCACTGATGATATTCTGAATCAGATTGCAGATATTTCCAAAATGCTTGGCGAACTGACTGCGAATCAGAATTTTCAGCTTGATTTGAATTTACGACGAAAAAACCGCATTCGTACGGTGCAGGGTTCGCTTGCAATCGAAGCAAATACTCTGACGCTTGAACAGGTCACAGAGGTTTTGAATGGCAAGATCGTGATCGCTCCGCCCAAGGATATTAAAGAAGTCAAAAATGCATTTGAGATCTATGAACAGCTTGATCTGCTTGATCCGTACAGCATTGATGACTTTTTAAAAGCACACAGCGTTATGGCAAACGGTCTTGAAAAAAGTGCAGGAGAATTCAGAAACTCAAATGTAGGTGTTGCCGATTCCCGAACTGGACAGATTGTACATTTCGGCGCATTGCATGCAGTTGTTCCGAAACTGATGACAGAATTGTTTGACTGGAGCAGGGAAAGTCGTTTGCACATGCTTGTCAAAGGGTGTATTGTGCATTATGAGATAGAGGTCATTCATCCGTTCACTGATGGTAATGGAAGAATGGGAAGACTGTGGCATACAGTAATGTTAAATCATTGGGACAGTATTTTTTCAATGCTTCCGATTGAATCTATCGTATATGCTAATCAGGAAAACTACTATAAAGTCCTTCAAATATGCGATAATCAGGCTGACTGTACACTTTTCATTGAGTTTATGCTTGATTGTATTTATGACACGATTCAGGAACAGAGTGAAAAAGTAAGACAGAGCACCCCACAAGTTAGCCCACAAGTCACCCCACAAGTTACCCCGCAAGTTCGCATGCTGCTGGATGTACTGGGTAATGATGTTTTATCTGCGGCAGAGATTATGGAACGCTTGACACTGCGGGACCGCAATTCATTCCGCAAAAGATATCTTGAACCGGCACTGGAAAATGGACTTATTGAGATGACTATTCCGGACAAACCGAGAAGCAGAAATCAGCGTTACAGAATAACGGCGAACTAACTAACAAGGCTGGCATACAATATATATTGTACGCACAATAGGGGGATTTCGGTTTTCTCCATCAAGTGAAAACGCGTATTCG
>CADAPI010000192.1 GCA_902789705.1 uncultured Ruminococcus sp. | reverse complement strand
TGGCAGCACATTGTCTGCTGTGTAAAAGGAAGATTCAGTTCGCAGAGCTTACATCCTTCACCTTTTTTTCCGCAGCAGCCGCCTTTGCCGGAATTCTTTTCACTTCTTCCTTCGTAGTCTGATTCTTTAAGAAGGTCACCTGTTGTACCGTTCCATGAAATGATAGTACCAAGTCTCAGTTCGCGGTTTTCCACCGAAGGGAGATCAAGGTTGATTCTTTTGGTAGCCATAATGATTTTCCTTTCATATTAGTTTAACCTATAACACTTATATATTTTATAGTATTACCTGATGTTTGTCCAATATTGAATTATTAGTAAAGGGTATAGGGAAAACTAAGTACTTAGTGAAGCGCTGATTTATTCTTAAATCAGCGCAGGGGTACGGGGCGAAGCCGGATTTGCGATTAAATCAGTGTTCCCTTAGCAGAACAAAAAACAGGCACGCTGTTTCGTAAATAAAACGGCATGCCTGTTTTCATTATTGCTTTTTCATTACTGGTATTTATCAAAATGTTCCTTAAGTGATTTGTAAACGGCATCATCAGGATTTTCCTTCAGAATGCTGCTTAGTGCTTCGTCATATATTTCAGTGTTTATGTGTGATTCTATGTCAAAATCCTTGTAAATGCCGACGTCAACTGCGCGGTCCTTTACGTTTATCGTTGCAAGGCGGTCCGGGTCAGGATTTGATGAACTGAATCCGCCGTATACTTCAACTTTAATGTCATCTTCTTCAATGTTAATGTACTTCTTTACGTCTTCAATTGTTTCAGCTTCGTTTTCCTGATAGAACTTATATGCCTTTATCATAGCTCTTTCAAAGGAAACATATGTGTCCTTATCGTTTTTAAGATCTTCCGTTTTTGCAGTCTGGCGGCAGCACGGAATGTTTTCGAAAATGTCAAAGTCCACATCGTAGTAGACCAGCGAATATCCCTGACGCTGTCCGAGAGATGCATACGGTGAGTAAACGTGTGTTGCGTCAATATTGTCGTTGAGAAGTGCGGCATATGAGTCTTTCTGTGAATCAAAGTAGATGATATTCACCTTGTCAGGACCTTCACCGATCTCAATACCTTTGTCCTTCAGAAGGATCTGTAGTTCAAGATCGTCCGTCGAGTTCTTTGTTACGGCAACGTTCTTTCCCTTAAGCATATTTACGTCTCCGCGTTCAAAACCCTTTGCCTTTTCCGGTTTGATGACGTAGCCGTGGCCGTTTGTCATGGCACCGCCGAAGTATGTTATGTCGTGCCCGCTGCTCTGAAAGGCCATTCCGCCGAATGCGCCGAGCAGTATTGCATCGAGCTTGTCTGATTCAAGGCTGTTTACCAGTTCTGTCGAACTTGTCAGCTGTGTAAGTGTTACGTCGAGTCCCTCTTCGTCGAAGAAGCCTTCCTCCTTTGCGACGAATCCGAGAAGATGTGCTGTGGAGTTAAGATGTCCCAGATTGAACTTTTTCTTTTCCGTGTTCTGCTCTGCTGCATTTCCTGAAGATGAAGAACATCCGGTGAAGGCTGTCAGAGCGACTGTCAGTGCAAGGGCACCGGAGAGTATTTTTTCTGTAATTTTCAATTTTATCAGTTCCTTTTTATATTTTTGATCCGGATCATGTTTCTATTTTAACTGCTTGATTTTCGTTTGTCCAATACCAAATTAGTATTAAGCATTATAGATTTTTCCGAGATGCAGAACTGTTTTGCCCTGAAATGCTGATCTGTTCAGCTACAGTTTCATGATCTTCGGTCAGATCCGGTATTCTGATGTAACTGTCAGTGGTCTGCAGCGAGGGCAGTAATATAGTATAGAAATAAAAAAGGCAGACAGCTATCGGCTTTTCCTAGAACACTATCTCGGAAACCTGTATTGGACAAAACCTATAGGCTTAGTGTATAATCAAACCATACCAATCAAAAAGGAGCGATATAATGACATACAGGTTAGCAATTGCCTCATCGGACGGCAAGGTCGTAAACCAGCATTTTGGTCATGCTGACAGGTTTCACATAGTTGACCTTGATACGGAAAACAACACCTGTAATTATGTTGATACGCGAAATTCAGAACGCGTATGTGAAGGACAGTTCCACCGCGAATCTTCATTTGACAGGGTGGCAGATGTACTTAAGGATGTTCAGGCAATACTTGTTGCAAAGATAGGCGAGGGAGCATCAGCTCAGATGGAAAGCCGCGGATTTACAGTGTATGAATCTCCGTTTCTCATTGAGCCGCTTCTGGAAAAGATATTAAGTGACAGACTGTGGGAGGTGGACAGATGGCGATCCCCTACGAAGAGCTGACAACAAAACATCCCTGCTACGCAAGGGGGAAGAAAGGTTCCACAGGAAGAATACATCTTCCGGTCTGTCCTACATGTAATATAGAATGCCGTTTCTGTGACAGACGTATAAATGACTATGAACAGCGTCCCGGAGTTGCTTCGGCGGTGATCACACCGGATGAGGCAGTGGAAGCGGTAAGTAAATCACTGGAACTCTGTCCGGAAATAAAGGTCGCAGGCATTGCCGGACCGGGTGATACTCTGGCTTCAGACTACGCACTTGAAACCTTCCGGCTTATAGGAAACAGATTTCCCGGACTTGTTAAGTGCATGAGCACAAACGGCCTTCTGCTTTCTGAAAGAGCGGATGACGTTATAAGCGCCGGTGTGGATTCACTTACAGTCACAGTAAATGCTGTCGATCCTGAGATCAGTGCAAAGCTCAACAGGGGAATACTTTGGCACGGCAGGCACTACACGGGAACGGAAGCAGCTGAGATCCTCATAAAAAATCAGCTTGAAGGCATAAGGAAAATCAGTGCTGCAGGCATAACGGTCAAGGTAAACACCGTGCTTGTCATCGGGATAAACGATGAACACATTGAAGACATCGCCCGCACAGTGAAAGAAGCGGGAGCATCCATTTACAATATAATCCCGCTCATTCCTCAGCATGAACTTAAGGATTATCCTGAACCGTCCTGTGTTCAGATAGATGCTGCAAGAACGAAGGCACAGAAATATATTGATGTATTCCGTCACTGTCAGCGCTGCCGCGCGGATGCAATAGGCGTTCCCGGCGAAAAGGATTTCGGTGACCAGATATATCTCAAACGTATAGCCCATAAGGATACGTTCTCACACGGATAAAGTCATCTCCGTTAAGCAGGGACAGATCCCTGCAGCTGTGCCGCCGCATACTCTGCTCGCGGCGGTACAGTATCTTTTTAATGAGCAGACAGAAAACAGTGTCAGCGGTGAAATTCCTGCACTGATAACGTAACAAATCAGTTTTACGAAACGATAAATAATGAAAGGTGAAATAATACAATGGCTAAAGAAATAAGACAGATCGCTATCTACGGTAAAGGCGGTATCGGCAAATCAACAACTACCCAGAACCTCACAGCAGGACTCGTTGAAAGAGGCAACAAGGTAATGGTGGTAGGATGTGACCCGAAGGCCGACTCCACACGACTTCTTCTCGGCGGACTTGCACAGAAGACGGTTCTCGATACACTCCGTGAAAACGGTGATGACATAGAACTTGAAGACATCATCAAGGAAGGTTACGGCGGAACGCTCTGCGTTGAATCAGGCGGACCGGAACCGGGTGTCGGATGTGCCGGACGAGGCATCATTACATCAATAGGACTTCTCGAAAGCCTCGGAGCTTACACTGATGATCTTGACTATGTTTTCTATGACGTTCTCGGTGACGTTGTGTGCGGCGGCTTCGCAATGCCGATCCGTGAGGGCAAGGCCAAGGAGATCTACATAGTTGCCAGCGGTGAGATGATGGCTCTCTATGCAGCGAACAATATCTCAAAGGGTATTGCCCGCTATGCGACACAGGGCGGCGTACGTCTCGGCGGTATCATATGCAACAGCCGTAACGTTGACCGTGAACGTGAACTTGTTGAAGCATTCGCAAAGGAACTCGGAACACAGCTCATCCACTTTGTTCCGCGTGACAACGAGGTACAGCGTGCCGAGATCCACAGAAAGACCGTTATCGATCATAATCCGAAGGCAAAGCAGGCTGACGAGTACCGTGAACTTGCACGCAGAATAGAGGAGAACACAAGCTTTGTCATTCCGAAACCGCTTTCAGCAGAACGCCTGGAGGAGATTCTCTTTGAATACGGACTGATGGATAATATCAAAGACAACTACGTTATCTGATCAAGGCAATTTCCATAAATGCAAATCATATAGATCAAAGAAACGGTCCCGGACTCATAAACACATGTGTCCGGGACTGTTCCTGTCTGGTCGCTGAAAGACGAATGCCATCTCAGAATGAAATGAGATGGCATTGTTATTGAATTTAGGAAAACGCTGATTTATTCATAAATCAGCGCGGGGTCCGGGGCGAAGCCCCGCAAATCCCACCTCAGGAAATCCGGCGAAGCCGGATTTCCGGTTTAATCAGTGTATCCTTAGTCTTTTTCTGAAGCCTCGGCACTTGCTTCGATCATCTGCGTTATTACATGGTTAAGCTGTACTGCGTTTTTGTCAGTTATTACAGGCTTGCCGGTTTCTCCTTCAAGCGCTTTTCTGGCGTTTCCGGCGATTCTGCCTCCGCGTCCGGCTATCTTTCTGTTCTCCTCAAAGCCAACTGGTTTTTCGGTTTCAGATATTTCTCTGGCTGCTGTTTCAGCAAGCATATTCAGTACAAGCTCTGTTGTTGACATGTTATCACGCAGACTTTCCTTTTTTAAGCCCTTCAGATTTTTGTACTGCCTGGTAGTCATACCGGACCATGCTTTTGTGATTTCATCAGTAAGCATTGCATATTCCTTACCTTTTTCAATGCCGCGGTCTTTCCATTCATCAGTAAGTTCCTTGCGGGCACTGATAGCCATAAGACGCTGATTGATCCATTCTCTTGTATATCCTTTGCGTTCATAGGTAGAAACAAGACGTTCAGCAATAAGTTCCGGATCAAGTGTTTCCTCAATATGTTCCCTGCCGACTTCCGCCAGCCACATTTTAAAAGGTTCAGCCTTCTTTGAAGGAACGGACTGTATTATTCGGAGAAGCTGCTCTGTATTTGCGACATCGGTTAAACGTCTTTTCCCGTCTGCCGCCTTTAATTTCAAACCGTTACAGTTTGTA
>CADAPI010000191.1 GCA_902789705.1 uncultured Ruminococcus sp. | reverse complement strand
AAAGTCGGCTTTACACTTGGAAAATATTTTGCGGAAAAGGGAATGGAGCTCACGGGATACTGCAGTTCTTCTGAAGTTTCGGCAAGGGAAGCGGCGGAATTTACAGGTTCGGAGTATTTTGAAAATGCAGAAAAACTTATCGCGGCAAGTGATGCTGTTTTTCTTACGGTGCCGGATGGTGCTATAAAGGACGTTTATCATTCACTGCCGCATGAGAAGCTGAAAGGAAAACAGCTTTGTCACTGCAGCGGGGCTTTGTCGTCGAAGGATGCTTTCCCTGAAATAAATGAATACGGAGCAAATGGCACTTCGGTCCACCCTCTGTTTCCTGTAAGCAGCAGATATGAGTCATACAAGGTCATAGGCAGTGCTTTCTTCTGCATTGAAGGTGACTGTGCGGAAGAATGGAATAAGATTCTTTCCGATATGGGGAATCCGGTGCGTATTATCGAAAGTGAGACAAAGATCAGATATCACGCTGCCTGCGTTGCTGCAAGTAATCTTGTGTGCGGACTTATGGCAGAGAGTACGGAACTTCTTACGGGATGCGGCTTTTCTGAAAAAGAGGCACTTGATGCCATCAGACCTCTTGCAATGTGCAATACAGAACGTATTTTTGCCACTGATCCGGTAACAGCACTTACCGGCCCGGTCGAAAGAAATGACGTTTCCACTGTAAAGAAACATCTGGATGCATTAGGTGAGGGCACTGATGCGGAGATCTACAGATCATTATCCCTGAAACTGACCGAAATGGCTGAAAAACGCCACAGTGATGCGGATTATTCTGAAATTAGATCACTGCTTAAGTAGCAGATAATAAATATAAAAAGCTTAAACTATTATCCGGTTCGGAATAGTTTAAGCTTTTCTTTTCATATATTGTATTTCTTCACTATCCTCTTAAGTTTCCTGCCGAAGGGGTCGGCGAGGAACCAGAGGAAGATGACGTTTGATACGGCATATGATATGGTGTAGGGGATAGCTGTTGTCAGGGCGGCGAGGTATAGTTTCAGGCCGAACTTTCCGTCGTTGTACGAAAGGACTGTCCAGATATCCATTATAAATGAATAGGCTATGCCGGATATAAATCCGTATATTATGAGATTTATCCGGCTTTTTTTCAGTACCGGGGCAAGAAGGCCGGCGGTAAAGCCTATAAGTCCCCAGGCGAGCATCTGGAAGGCTGTCCACGGGCCCTGACCGAAGTAGAAATTTGCAAGTATCGCTGTAAGTGCACCTACTAGAAATCCGGCTTCACCGCCGAGATAAAGCGCGGTTATTATGGTGATCGCGGAAACAGGTTTGAGAAAGGGGATAAATCTTCCTGAAAATGCAAGTGCGGTCATAACGGAAACTATTACAAGCCTCCTCGTGCCGGTGGATCTTCTTTCAAATCCTGCCGCGAAGAGCAGAAGCGAGAAGAGTGCGACTGCCAGTGAAACAAGGATATGCCGTTTCCGGTCAAATACAAATGCACCTGCAAGTACGAGAGACGGGATTATGACAAGCGGAACTGCATAGCGGATGAATTCACGGAGCCTTCTGCTCTTAATGACTGTCATGAGCATCATCCTTTCTGCCGTTGAGCGAGCATATTTCCACGGCTTCGGAAACGGTGACTATGTTTTTGTACATTTCTCTTGTCATACGGCTCACTGCTGTTGTATAGAAACTGTTTGCCGGGAAGAATTCCTCCGGCGTGCCTTCCGAAACTATTTTTCCGTCGAAAAACATGGCACATCTGTCGGCACATTCAGCTGCGAACTCGATGTCGTGTGTGACGATGACTACGGTGACACCCTGATTTTTCAGGCGGTCAAGGATGTCCTTCATCTTTGATTTCCAGTCAGCGTCAAGGCCCTTGGTCGGTTCGTCCATGAGCAGAAGCTTTGGTTTTGCTGCAAGGATGCGTGCCAGAGCAGCAGCCTGCTGTTCTCCTCCCGAGAGATCGTAAGGGTGCCTGTCAAGCAGACCGGAAATGTCAAAAGGCAGTGAAGCAGTATCGGCTCCGCATTTTTCAAGTTCCTCACGAACCGAATCACAGAGGAAAACGGTCTGGACATCCTGCGGTAGAAGTGCGAGACATTCCCTGTAAAGCGAGCGGTTTCTGTATTCCTTAAGCTTTTTCCCGAAGACTTTTATCACTCCGCTGTACGGTGAAGCAAGATCTGCGGCAAGCTTAAGAGAAGTCGTTTTGCCGCACCCGTTGCCGCCGAGAATGCAGAATATTTCGCCGGTGTTCACCTTAAAGCTTAAGTCTTTCAAAACATCATCACCGTTACGGCTGTATCTGAAACGGACGTTTTTAAATTCCAGTGCAGTTTCTTTTTCTGCCGCTTCATGTGCAGGAGCCGGAAGGGCAGTGATGTCTTTTTTAAATGTCTTTTCAATGTAGTTCCGGCCTTCGCGTACAGTCAGCGGGCAGTCGTCCTTTCCGCCTGTCAGACCGTATACTCTCGCTGCTGCAGGAAGACCGCGCAGAACAGGCGAGTCACCCTTAATTTCCGTAAATATCTTACGCGGCTCACCGTTAAAGATGAGTTTTCCCTCATCCATTACCATTATTCTGTCGCACAGTGGGTAAGTATCTTCAAGCCGGTGTTCGGCGATCAGAACTGTAAGGGAAAGCTCTTCGTTCAGACGTTTTAACGCAGTGATAAATTCCGAAGCAGCTATCGGGTCAAGCTGGGCGGTCGGTTCATCGAGAATGATGATCTCAGGAGACATTACCAGAACGGAAGCGAGATTGAGCAGCTGTTTCTGACCTCCCGAAAGATCGGCTGTATTCTTTCCGTACCAGATGCCAATACCGAAAAATCCGGCTGTTTCAGCAGTCCTTCGTGCGATTTCTGAAGCGGGTACTCCGAGGTTTTCGAGCCCGAATGCAAGTTCGTGCCAGACCTTGTCTGTAACTATCTGCTGTTCCGGTGACTGCATTACAAATCCTATTGATGAGGCGGATCTTCTGCCGGAACAGTCTGAGAGGGGAGCGCCGTGAAACAGTATGTTTCCGGTCATTTCTCCGTTTGGCGATATTTCCGGCTTCAGAAGACGGAGAAGAGTTGATTTACCGCTTCCGGTAGAGCCGCAGAGGACGATGAATTCACCTTTGCCGATTTTAAAACTCACATCATGCACTGCCTTTGAGCTGCATTCAGGATAGGTGAAATTCAGATCTTCGACTCGGAATATTTCCATTTTATCAGAGCCTCCGTTTCTTTGAATACCGGCATCAGGACGAGCAGAAGGAATGCGGCAAGTCCGGCTTTTCCAGTGTGATCAGGATGGATACCCGACATTTCCGGATAAAAATCAAATTCAAGACTTCCTTGTGCTGCTGCGACGATCACAGTACTCGCCAATATTACTGTAATGATAAGAAAAGCAGTATCGGTAAGAGTGAATGAAAATCTTTTCAGAGAGGTTCTGCGTCCTGTACCGAATCCTCTGGCTGCCATACTGTCAGCGGTCACTATACCATTTTCCAGCGCCCATGTGGAAACGGACGAGAAAATACGCATGCGTCCGGTAATGTCATCAATAATATTGTCATCAGCATACAGTCCCATTGCTTTCTGGGTGTCGCTTACTTTCTGCCCCTGTCTGTTAAACAGCGGAACGTATCGTACTGCCATTGACAGCACCAGTGATATCTTCGGGGAGAGCAGCGATGTTATGTAGAGAAGCTTTTCGCTTGTCATTATCTGTGTAAACGACCGGAACATATATAATACTCCCGTAAGCATCGTTGCTGAGTTAAGACCGTAAAGCAGCGCTTCGAGTGTTACCGGATTGTCGTTCATTACAAACAGAACAGTTTTTCCGTTGTGTGAGACAAGCGGATTGGCTAATGTAAGTATCACGTATAAAATCAGAAAAAACAGGTGAGTACGGAGATGATTTCTCCCGTTTCTTACAAGGAACAGAAGAACACCGGCAGTCAGTGTCAGAAAACATATCACCGGATAGCTGCAGAACATTGCCGTACCGGTGACAGTGAAGAACCACAGAGCAATGACTGCCGGATTAAGCTCATGAAACCGTACCATTTTCGTATACCTCATCAAGATCGTGACCGAGATCACAGGTGTAGAGCCATTCTATTTCGTCACCGTCTGAAAGGATATACTCACCGCATCCTCGCGACGGAGTAATGCCGTTTACATGGTACACCCATCCGGAGAGATCGCCGAAGTCAAATTCGTAGATATAGTTTATTCCGGCTATGTAGGAAAGGCCGTGTGCTGAACCGGCACCGCCCTTGTTTTCCACCTGTATGTTATAAACCCTGGCCGCTTCGGTGAGCACGTCGAAAACAGTTTCTCCGTCCTCTATGTCAAATTCAGTCTTTTTAAGTATCGTTCCGTCGGCCGGAATGTGCTCATCGTCTGATTTTCCTGCAATGGTATCGCAGCGTATCTCAAGTGTTACCGTACCGGTTGCATCCGGCTTTTCTGATGATTTTCCATTGTAGTAATCATCTTTTGAGCTGAAATCATTCAATAAAACAAAAGCGGAAACAGCGGCTGCAGCGATAATGATAAAGATAAAATTCTTTTTATTGCGTTTGCTGGCAAGGAAAAGTACGAGACATAAAACTCCGGCAGCTCCGAAAATAATAAGTACTATAAATATTTTATTATCTCTTTTGCCTGAGTCTGAAGAGCCTTCTGCGGTTTTCTTTTCGCTGTCAGTTTTGTGATCATTCTGAATATCAGAGTCTGAAGAAATGTTTTCACTTATATCTGATGATACTGAAACAGAAGTTTCTGAGACAGCAGCCGGTGATGTAACATTTCCGGTAACATCACTTACTGAAGTCGCAGTTCCTGAAAGCGAGGTTTCTGATACGGCAGATCCTGATACGTTAGTGACAGAAACAGCTGCGATATCAGTCACATTTTCTGAAGTAACTTTTTCAGCTTCCGTGACCGGCGCCTCTGTTACAGCTTCAGTCTCTGCAGGTCTTTCCACAGATCTGCGGTTATCGAAAACATAAAGTCCGGAGCGGCCCTCGCACATTCTTTTGTAGGCTATAAGTGAGTACAGTGCCTGAATGGTTGCAGTTTCGTTTGATGCATCACCTTTGATATGTGAAAAACTGCAGTCATCAAGTTTGTATTCAGCGATCCCGTCAATNGTTTCCGTTTTTGATGAATCTTTCGTCGTGAACGCCGTCGATACCTATTGCCGAAAGAGCGACGAGAACCTGGGATGCACTTTCCGGATTAGGTGTTCCGAAACTCTGGTAGCCGCCGTTTTCCTGCTGTCTGGCTGAAAGAAAATCCACACCGCGGTCAATGGCATCATGAACGGACTGGTCGTTCCAGTAGTAGGGAGCAAGAGCAGCAATAGTCATGGATGTAACATCAATATCGCCGTATTCTCCGAAAAGGGCCCATCCGCCGTCACCGTACTGCATTGATACCAGTGTCTGTGCAACGCCGTAAGCATTGAAATCTGAACAGCTGTATCCGTTGTTTAA
>CADAPI010000190.1 GCA_902789705.1 uncultured Ruminococcus sp. | reverse complement strand
TCCTTCCGGCATTTTTAAGCCGAAGTTGTCGAGTATTGATGCACCGATTACAGCAAAGCAGTTCTGGTCATCTATTCTGCCGCCCTGCTTCATTGACGGCGAATAGGCGATAAACGGGACCTTTTCCCTTGTATGATCTGTTCCCGTGTGGGTAGGATCATTTCCGTGGTCGGCGGTGATAATAAGCAGGTCGTCATCGCGAAGCACTTTCAGAAGTTCGCCCAGCTTTACGTCGAAGCGTTCGAGCTCTTCGGCGTAGCCTACCGGATTTCTTCTGTGTCCCCACAGTGCATCGAAGTCAACGAGGTTCACAAAGCAGAGTCCGGTAAATTCCCTGCCGGCTATCTCAATGGTCTGTTCCATACCGTGTACTGAGCTCTTTGACTTGTTTGACTCGGTTATTCCCTCGCCGTCGAAAATATCTGATATCTTTCCGACTGATATTACATCATATCCGTTTTCTTTTAGAACGTCGAGAGCCGTCTTTCCGAATGGCTTGAGTGCGTAGTCGTGACGGTTGCTCGTGCGGACAAACTCACCTTTTTTCTTTCCGACATACGGTCTGGCAATTACTCTGCCCACCTTCCATTCATCCTTCATGGTAAGTTCCCTTGCGATCTCACAGCAGCGGTAAAGCTCATCAAGGCCGAACGTCTCCTCATTGCCGCATATCTGCAGAACTGAATCGGCTGAAGTGTAGACTATCATGTGACCGGTACTGATCTCCTCTTCACCAAGCTCGTCGAGAATCACAGTTCCGCTTGCACTCTTGTTGCCTATTACCTTGTGTCCTGTTCGTTTTTCAAGTTCACGTATCAGTTCATCAGGGAATCCCGTTTCAGTAAATGTTTTAAACGGCGTGGTTATCTTAAGACCCATCATCTCCCAGTGACCTGTCATGGTATCCTTTCCGTTGCTCGCCTCATAAAGATAAGCAAACCTTCCTTCAGGATCATCTACAAAACTTACCTTATCGATATTATGAAGATTGGCGATTCCAAGCTTCTGAAGATTAGGTATCTTAAAACTGCTTACAGACTGAGCTATATGTCCCAGTGTATCTGTCCCCTTATCACCGAACTTTTCAGCATCCGGCATGGCACCGGCACCGAGGGAATCGATGACCACTGTAAAAATTCGTTTGTATTTTTTCACTTAAATTACCTCCTTTATAAGCAGAACGGCTTTTTCAAGTTCTTCGGTTTTTACAGATGTGCACGACAACAGAAGAACCGCTTCGCCGTTTTTATTTACGGTACACCTGAAGCTTATGCCTTTAGCAAGAGCACGCTCCTTAAGCTTATCCGGTTCACGGACGCCGGTAAATGAAGCCTTTACCATTACACCGCTTCCGCATGGAAGTATCTTCACGGAATTTCCGAACACATCTTTTATTATATCTGTCAGCATGGATGACTTTGCTGCATAAAGCTTTTTCAGTTTTCTTATCTGCGAAGCCATATGGCCGTCCCTTATGAACTGACACAGGGCTATCTGCTCAGTTTTGGATGCCGTCTGGTTGTAGTCACCCGCAATGTTCAGATATTTTTCCATCATTTCATCAGGAAGTACCATGTAGCTCATTCTGATGGACGGAAGAAGAAGTCTTGAAAATGTTCCGGTATACACAACATTTTTTCCCGAAGCAAGACTCTGCAGCGACGGAGTCCTTCTCGAAAAATATGAAAACTCACTTCCGTAGTCATCTTCAATTATAAGTCTGCCGGCATCAAGGGCCGACTTTATCAGCGAAAACCGCTCCTCGACTGTCATTACATCACCGGACTCACTGACGCTGGAAGGATTCACATAAATTACGTCCGGATCTTCATCGGTGATAGTCCAGCCGTGGTCACGGAACACTGCGGTACCCTGCCGGAAACCAGGATCGGAAAAGCTTACTTTTTTCTTTTCGCTTATCACCGAGCAGAGAATATGCAGAAGGCTCTGCACACCGGCTCCCACAACGATGTTCTGCGGAGAACACACAACGTTTCTGCGTGAAGATATAAACGAGGCGATGGCTTCACGAAGCTCGTACTCCCCCTGCGGTTCACCGTAGGAAAGAAGTCTCTCGTCCTGTCTGAGAGCACTCTTGATATATCTTCTCCACAGATCAAAATTAAAACTTTCCTTATCAGCACCAGCTGATGAAAAATTATAAATGATCTGCTGTGTATTCTTCCGGCTTGCCTTCACATTTTTGTTTCTGTCGTCGGGACAGATGGAACTGACATAAAACCCGCTGTTTTTTCTTGAAATAATATAACCGTCAGCCGCAAGTGACATATAGGCGTTTTCCACTGTTGTACGGCTTATTTCAAGTTCCTCGGAGCATCGTCTTATTGACGGTATTTTCTGTCCGGGAGCGAGTGTACCGTTCATTATCATATTCTTGTAGTAGCCGTAGACCCTCATGTAAAGAGGCTTGTCATCGTCAGGAAACTGATACTTCATAAAGTGACCCCTTAAAAATAATAGTTTTTGTGTATTTTAATAATGACAAAGTTATATTATTATTATATACATAAGATTCATACGTTTCAAGTAGGTTTTTAAAATACTGCAGTATTTTTATGAAAACGCTGATCTGAATAAACCGATCTGATCAGCGCTTTATAAATTCAATTTCAAGGAGTTGTTACTATGAAAGACCAGAAAATCAAAACTATGACCACGACAGCTATGTTTACAGCAATTATCACTGTTCTCACAGCATGCTTTCAGATAAAGACTGTAAATGACGGATACATTCACTTCGGTGACTCGATGATCTACCTTGCAGCCTGTCTTCTTCCTGCACCGTATGCAATATTTGCAGGATCAGCCGGCGGTGCAATGGCAGATATTCTTTCCGGTTCCGCAGTATGGGCACTTCCTACACTCATCATCAAGGCACTCAATACACTGCCTTTCATCTTCGCCCTGAAATACCTTAAAAAGAAGGAAAGCGACAAGATCATAACTAAGGAAATGATAATAATGAGTGCTGTTTCCGGTGTGATAACAATTGTCGGCTACTGGATCGCCGAGGGAATCATGTTTGGATTCGCCGTATCGACAATAGGAACAGTTTTACGCGGCTTCATTCAGCCGGTCTGCAGTTCGGTACTGTTCGTATGTGTAGGAACAGTTCTTGACAGAGCAAAATTCAAATCTCTTATTTACAGAGTATAAAGGAAACGCTGATTTATTCATAAATCAGCGTGGGGCTCCGGGGCGAAGCCCCGCAAATCCCACCTCCGGAAATCCGGCTTCGCCGGATTTCCGATATAATCAGTGTTTCCTAAACTTAAGATTTCCTCAGAGCAAAATATACTTGAGAATGAAAAGAAGGGAAAGAACATATACCAGAGGCGGTATCTTCTTTCCCTTTCCGCATATCAGGTTGATGACCGTGTAGGAAATGATACCAAGTGAGATACCCTCTGAAATGCTGTAGAACAGCGGCATGGAAATAATGCATATATATGCCGGTACGGCATCGGTATAGTTTTTTTCGCTGAATTTAATATCTGCAATAGCCGAGAACATAAGGAAGCCGACAACAATAAGTGCAGGAGCTGTCGCAAAGCCCGGTACTGCCGTGAAAACAGGTGCAAAAAAGATGGAAACAAGGAAAAGCACTGCAGTTGTCAGAGCGGTAAGACCTGTTCTTCCTCCTTCTGCCACACCTGCAGAGGACTCAACGAATGTTGTCGTTGTTGATGTTCCGAAAACCGCACCTACTGCAGTGGCAACTGAGTCAGAGAGAAGTGCAGGCTTTATCGCCGGAAGCTTTCCGTCCTTGTCAAGCATTTTAGCCTTGGCGCTGACGCCGATAAGTGTTCCGAGAGTATCGAAAAGATCAACAAAAAGGAACGAGAATATAATAACTATAAAGCTGAACCAGTCGATGGTGTTCAGATCAACGTTGAAACACTGTCCGAAGGTATTGAAAAAAGCGTTAAAGTCCGTCATCTGCATAGCCGGAAACAGCGAATAGTATCCGGCTTCAGGAGAAGGAACGTAAATTCCGGCAAGCTGACAAATCATTCCGGCAGCCCAGGTACCGATTATTCCGAGAAGGACCGATCCTTTTACCTTTTTAAGATAGAGAATGAAGGTAAACAGTGTTCCGAGAAGAGCAAGCAGCGCGCTGATCCCGGCAGTACTGAAGTTCGCGGTAAAATCAGTTATGGATACAAGAGTTGAGCCGTTGTCAACGCAGATACCTGCATTCTGCAGTCCTATAAAGGCGATGAACAGTCCTATGCCCACTGAAACAGCAGTTTTCAGCGACAGAGGTATGGCGTTAAAGATGGCTTCACGTATATTTGTAAGGGACAGCACGAGAAAGATTATTCCCTCAATAAATACAGCAAGAAGAGCGACCTGCCACGGATAACCCATTATTCCGACTATGGTATATGCAAAAAAAGCATTGAGACCCATACCGGCCGACAGAGCAAACGGAAGATTTGCCATGAAAGCCATACACGCAGTTCCCACAAATGAGGCAAGACACGTTGCTATGAGAACTGCAGTCTGATCCATTCCTGCTGCTGCAAGTATCGACGGATTTACCGCAAGTATATAGGCCATTGTCATGAACGTAGTAAATCCGGCGGTAAGTTCCGTTCTGACCGTGGTATTGTTCTGTTTCAGTTTAAAAAACTTTTCAAACATAAGGCTTTCGCTCCTTACTTTCCTTCGTCATATTCCGCGATGTAAGGGAGGTTTCTGTAGTATTCATCGCAGTCAAGGCCGTAGCCTATTACAAAATGATCCGGTATGGTGAACAGTGACATGTCAGCCTCAAATTTCACAAGACGTCTTGAAGGCTTGTCAAGAAGAGTGATGACCTTAAGTGAAAGAGGGTTTCTCTCCTTTAGTTTCTCCACTACATCATGCAGAGTACGACCGGTATCGATTATGTCCTCAACGATTATTACATGGTATCTGCTGATGTCCTGGGTTACGTCCATTGTAATGGATACTTCTCCTGTGGAAACTGTACCGGAATAATAGCTCTTGGCGCACATAAAAGCCACTTCACACGGAATGGTGACCTGACGGCAGAAATCAGCCATAAACACAAAGGCACCGTTTAAAATACTTATAA
The DNA here is from genome assembly GCA_902789705.1 of uncultured Ruminococcus sp. GTDB lineage: Bacteria > Bacillota > Clostridia > Oscillospirales > Ruminococcaceae > HUN007. The sequence continues at coordinate 50 of CADAPI010000190.1, read as the reverse complement.
GCAGAAGCGGCTTGTCCTTATACTCACGGCTCACCCATTCCCCTGCTTCA
>CADAPI010000189.1 GCA_902789705.1 uncultured Ruminococcus sp. | reverse complement strand
GGTTCAGGCTGTGGTTCTTCCTGCTTAGGCTCTTCCGAAGGCTGTTCTTCTTTCTTCTCTTCTCCGGAAGGATCTTTCTTTTCTTCTGAAGCAGTAACAGCGTCAGAAACAGCCTCGGTCTCTGTATTTGAAACATCAGTAACTTCTGAAACAGTTGTTTCTGAAACTGATGTAACAGGCTCTGATGAAGTCGCTTCTGTAACTGCCTCTGTAGTTTCAGAAACTGTCGTTTCAGATACTGCAGTTGTTACCGCAGCGTTCTGAGCAGGAGCATCATCTTTTTTTTCAGGTTCGGAACATGCACTTAAACATGGAATACACATAAGAACAGCAAAGCTTAAGCCACAGATTCCGTCAACAAGTTTTTTATTATACATACTTTTTTTCCTTTTACATGATCTGAGATATGCTTTTCTGATACGGAAAACAGCATATGAAATAAATACAACGCTGTAAGCAACAATACTGAGAAAATAGCCTTCCCTTCCCATCCGGGCTTTAGGAATGAAAAATGTCAGTACATGCACATAGATCAGCGCATAAAAAATATATGCTGTTCTCTGTATCTTTTTCCAGGTGGAAGCTTTCATTTTCTTTCTTACTTTCTTAAAAGACATGACAGTAAGAGGAACCATGATCGCAACCAGTATAAGGGAAATTAAGGTTGATGTGAATAAATCATCAGGGAGTTTTCCGGCTTCAGTAAAAAATCTTATAATATACCTTCCCCCAAGTGCAATAACATGCCCGAAAGTCAGAAAAGCCGCAAATATTGATAATTCACCGCGTATCGGCATAAGCACTTTCAAAAGCTTTGATCCGTCCGGAAGTGCACCTGCCCACATTACTGCGCACCAGAAAGCCGTAGCAAGTGTACCGCGTGATATTGCTCCGATAATGTACTGATTTACAAACGGAGGCAGCGACCTGGCATTCACCATTGATGCTGCGGCAGTAAGTGCCGCAGCAATAATGTAGAAAATAAGAGGGTGGTTTTTTAATGGTTTACGAAACAGAAAAAGAAAAATTACAGCTGTTAAAACAGATATAATAAACAGCATTACTTATTCTTTCTCCTTGAAGTGATCACAGCTGCAGCACCTGCTAAACCAAGTGAAGCAATTGCTGCAAAGCTGCCTCTTGTATCACCTGTCTTAGGAGTTGAACTTACATTCTGTGCAGTCTGCTTAGCTGTTGTTGTGCTGCCGGATTTCGAAGTGGTTGTAACAGATGCAGCATCAGTAACTGCAGCAGCTGTTGTTACTTCGGCAGCCTTTGTATCAATAATAAATTCAAGTGCTTTCTCATATCCGACTGCTTCGACTTTTACACTGTACTTGTCGCTGCCTTCGAAAACTTTCGCATCTTTTGAAGCAGCATCCATATCAATTGTGCCGTCTTCCTTAATGATCTTTACAGCACCGCGTCCTGAAGCGTTGTAAGCTTTCTCGTTTACTGTAATTTTTGAGACCTTGCTCATAAAATCAGCATAATCTGCTACAGAGGCATCAGCAGCCTTTACTATAGCGCCGTTTTCATAAGCGGCAGGCATTTTGTCAGTTGTAAGTGTGAATGTACCGGAAACTGATGCGTACTTGCCGTTTTTGTCTTCTATTGTAAGAGTGTAGTTACCCGGCTTGCCGTTTCTGAAATTAAGAGTATCGCCTTCCACTGAAACATTAAGATCGCCTGCTGAATAAACAGGAGAAAAGTCAGCCGGAATACCTTCTGTTTTAAAAGTTGTTTTGCCTGAATCGGCAGCTGCATTTTCCACTGTGACCTGAGCTTCAAATCTTACAGGGACGTAAAGTGAAGTTTCAGCAGTATAGTAACCGTTCTTTGTGATGTATGTTACCTCGCTGATAGTAGCTCCCATAAGATCCTTAAAGTTTTCATAGCTTAATGCATTGCCGTGAGGTTCAGTCTTTTTTACGCCTGATGACCATGCAAGTTCGCCGCGCCAGATGTTTTCAAGATGACGCATACCATAAGTTTTTCCGTCAGTTGTCTTAATTAAAGCACCGCTGATCGCGCCCATATCCTGTGGCATGTCTGCAACTTTTACAAGATAATCACCCCAGGCTGTGTTAGCTGTAATAGTAGCTTCACCTGAAAGTTTTTCAGGAGTACTGTCCTTTACTTCTGAGAAAGAAATCGCACCGTTATCTACAGAAACTACCTTGTAGGCAGCCGGTACATCACTTGTTTCTGTAAAGTTCATTTTTCCTGACACAGCAGAAAGATCATCCTTCTTGACAGCTACCGGATAAGTAACACCAAGGATCTTACCACCTTCGCCTTCAGCATTTGCTTCGTTGAAAGTACCTTCAACAAGCTTGCCTTCTTCATTCATCTTCCACTTGCCTGAAGTTGCAGATGAAACAGCGTCTACGTCATATGCGTTCGGACTGTTTTTGAATTCGCCCTTATAAAAATCTGCATAAGGAATATTCATTGTTCCGTATACATAATCTCCTGCTTCTGCAGCAGATGCTGAGAACGGAACAGAACTTAAGCAGATCGCTGCACACGCAGCACAGATAAGTGACTTTCTTTTATTCATAATAAAGCACTCCTTTGGAAAATAAAAAAATACTACTACGCAGATCGGCAAACTATGTTTGATCTCTGCATAAGCCTTCTGATTAAACAACATAGTCGTTTAATTATTGCGATATGTTAGCACTAACTAACCAATACCGCAAATAAAAAGTGATGGCAGATATAAATATGATCTGTCATCACAAAAATGAATGACTCTCGGTTACCCTAAAGTAACCATAGAGTATGATATCATAAATTAAATACGTTGTCAAGAGGATTTTTATAATTTTTCAAAATTATTTTTGCTTTTTCTCCTCCAACGCAGTCATGGACTTCATACATATCAGAAGTGTCGATGAATTGTGCAGGAATGCTGATGTCGCCGGTGCAAGGAATCCAAAGATACCTCCGGCTAACAGTGCCGTGTTGAACGTTATTATAAAGTGATAACTGTCACTTATACGCTTCATCAGTTTCTCGCTGAGTCTTCGTACAGTTACGAGTTCATTCAGGTCAGAATGCCTTATGGTAATATCCGCAGTTTCCTGAGCTATTTCTGATGCGTCGTTCATCGCTACGGAAACATTTGCAGCAGCAAGCGCAGGTGCATCATTGATGCCGTCGCCGACCATTATTACACGGTGACCTTCAGCTTTAAGTTTTTCGATCTCTGCAAACTTTTCTTCAGGAAGAACCTCTGCTATAACATCAGTTATCTCAAGTGTCTCAGCTATGTTTTCAGCTATTCTGCGGCTGTCACCGGTAAGCATTACTATTCTTTCAATTCCGGCATTCTTCAGATTTTTTACTACCTCAGCTGCATTTTCACGCGGAGGATCATTTATCACGAGAATTCCGGCAAGCTTACCGCCTATCGCAAGATAGATAAGTGAACCCTTGTCAGATGCTTTTTCAATTGCTTTAGACTGAGCAGCAGAAAATTCCACATGCTCATCTTCCTCGACAAAATGCCTGCTTCCGATTATCGCACGCTTTCCGCGGTACTGCGTTGCCACTCCGTGAGCAACAATATACTCAACTTCAGCATGCTCTTCCTCGTGAATAAGATTTCTTTCCGCTGCCCCGTTGACAATAGCTCTTGCAACACTGTGCGGATAGTGCTCCTCAAGGCAGGCAGCAATACGCAGGACTTCTGTTTTATTATACGGCCTGAACGCGATAACTTCAGCAAGTTCGGGCTTTGCATTGGTAAGTGTGCCTGTTTTGTCGAAAACTATAGTATCCGCTGCAGCAAATTCTTCAAGATATTTACCGCCCTTAACTGTTATGCCGCGGTCCGCAGCTTCCTTTATTGCAGAAATGACCGCAATTGGTGCTGAAAGTTTTATAGCACATGAGTAATCGACCATCAGTACTGAAACCGCCTTGGTAACATTGCCTGTAAACAGATAAACAAGTCCGAAAGCTATAAAACTGAACGGAACCACACTGTCAGCAAGCCTTTCGGCACGGCTCTGTACTCCGGCTTTCAGATTCTCTGATTCGTCTATAAGCGCAACGATCCTGTTTATGCGGCTGTCTGAAGAAAGATTTCTTACTCTGACAGCAACAGATCCTTCCTCCACAAGAGTTCCGGCAAATACTGAACTTCCCTTTTTCTTGTGCACCGGCAGACTTTCACCTGTCATTGTTGCTTCGTTTATATATGCCTCACCGTCAACGACCTCACCGTCAGCATAGATCATGCTTCCGGCACGTATTCTTACTACGTCATCGGTTTTAAGTTCAGCCATTGTTATCTTTACGTCGGTATCGCCCTGAACCAGCCATACTTCATCAGTATTTACAATAAGGCTTTCCCTTAATACCGCTTTTGTCCTGGCGTGAGTATATTCCTCCATAATAGACGAAAGATTCAGCAAGAACATTATTGTTCCGGCAGTTGAATAGTTTTTCTGGATAAGGCATGTTCCGATGGACGCTCCGTCAAGCACTTCAACTGTCATGCCGCTGTTAAACAGGGCTGCGATCCCTTTACAGACATATCCTATGCCTTTGATAAAAGTCATGATCCTGCGTACAGGATCAGGGAGAATGGCACGGGTAACAAAGCGCCTGAGGACTGTTAGTATGATCCTGTCAGAAAAATCGCTGTCTATCTGCTTTATCTGGAATTCACCGGATGTTTCTTCGGTAAGATCTTCTTTTTTTATGTTTCTGACTACTGAAACAACATCGTCTCTGTGGCCTTCAGCATAGTAAACAAGGATGCTTCCGTTCGCACTGTGTACTTCTGCGTCATTTACAAAATCACAGTTTTTCAGAATCAGAAAAACAGCGGTTTCCTTTTCGCGTTCAAAAGCGTATTCGCCGCACCTGAAGCGTATTCTGCCGGGCTTGTCATATACGATCTTAAACTTCATGACTCTTACGCTTCTTCTGCTTCACTTTCAGCCTTAAGCTTTGCATCGTAGCAGATGTCTTCGGCTTCATCCTTCATGTTCTGTAAAGCACACTTTGCATCGTCACGGATCTTCATGCCCTTTGCGATGCTGTTTACTGCAGCCTTTCTTGTACAGTCAGCCTTTACGATCTTTCCGCCTACTATAACGGCAGCAGCGCCTGCAAGCATGTACATAAATTTTTCGTTCTTGAATAATTTGTTCATAATTAT
>CADAPI010000188.1:907-6098 GCA_902789705.1 uncultured Ruminococcus sp. | reverse complement strand
TCACCGCGGAATCCGAGAGTAAGAATGCTGTTCAGGTCATCCGCATCTTTTATCTTGCTTGTAGCATGGCGAAGGAAGGCCTTCGGAACATCCTCGTAAGCAATGCCGCATCCGTCATCGGCTATACGGATAAATGTAGTTCCTCCGTGCTTTATTTCAACGGTTATATGTTCTGAACCGGCATCTATCGAGTTTTCGATAAGTTCCTTGATAACTGATGACGGTCTTTCGATTACTTCACCTGCTGCTATGAGTTCGGATATCTCACGGCTGAGTACATTTATTGACGGCATGGCTTCCCTCCTGTTACTTTATCATTGCATACATATCTTCCAGAAGCTCGCGGCACTCTGCGTCCGAAAGCTCGGAAATGTTTGTTTTTCTTAATTTGTCAAGAGCACTTTCGTTTGTCATTCCGGCAAAGCTCATCTGCTCATTTGAAGATTCAAACTGCGGTTTTCCCTTGTCCGAATTCTGTTCAAGAACTTTAAGAAGTTCCCTTGCACGGGTGATTACCTTCTGCGGAACGCCGGCAAGACGGGCAACTTCGATACCGTAGCTGTCATCAACGCCGCCCGGAACTATTTTACGTAAGAAGCGGATATTTTCACCGTGCTTCTTAACGGCGATACTGTAGTTCTTAACACCTTCGAGTTCATTTTCAAGGCAGATAAGCTCGTGATAGTGAGTGGCAAACAGCGTCTTGCAGCCAAGATTTCTGCTGCTGCAGATATTTTCCGCAACCGCTCTGGCAATGCTGATACCGTCAAAGGTCGAAGTTCCGCGTCCGACTTCATCGAGAATAACAAGACTCTGCTTTGTGGCGTGTTTCAGTATATCTGCGACTTCGCTCATCTCAACCATGAAGGTACTCTGACCGGCAGTAAGGTCATCGGAAGCGCCTATTCGTGTAAAGATCTTGTCAACTACTGATATACGCGCTGACTTCGCCGGAACGAATGAACCCATCTGAGCCATAAGGGTGATGAGCGCCACCTGACGCATGTAGGTGGATTTACCCGACATATTAGGACCGGTTATGACGGACATGCGGTTCGATTTTGTATCTATAAAAGTATCGTTAGGAACGAACACTTCATCGCCGAGCATGAGTTCAACTACCGGATGGCGGCCGTCGGTTATTTCAATCACGCCGTCAGCTGAGATATCCGGCTTGGTATATCGGTTAGCGATAGCTACTGAAGCGAATGAACACATTACGTCAACCACTGCAAGAGCAGATGCAGTCTTCTGCACCTCTTCAAGCTTTGAAGCAACATAATCCCTTACTTCATTGAATATGTCACTTTCAAGTGCAAGCACCTTATCCTTGGCTCCGATGATGGTATTCTCGGCCTGTTTGAGTTCCTCAGTGATAAAACGCTCGCAGTTTGTAAGCGTCTGTTTTCTTATATAATCAGCCGGAACAAGATCGTAGTAGGAACGGGTAACTTCAAGGAAGTAACCGAAGACTCTGTTGTATCCTGTTTTAAGGCCCTTGATACCTGTTCTCTCTCTTTCACGCTCCACGATCTTATCGATCATATCAGTTCCGCCTGAGATTATATTGCGGAGCTCATCGAGTTTTTCATTGAACCCGTCACGGATAACTCCGCCGTCCTTGACTGTAACAGGCGGTTCATCTACAATGGCATTTTCAATGAGATTTGCTATCTCGTCGAGGGTGAAAATATCCTTTTCAAGTGCGGAAAGGAGTTTTGACGAAGCAAGTCCCTTAAGCTGTTCCTTGATACCCGGAAGTTCAAGCGATGTCATGGACAGTGCCTTAAGATCTCGCGGTGTTGCGGTTTTATACATAACGCGGGTCATAAGACGTTCAATATCGTAAACACGGTCAAGTCTGTCACGGAGCTCAAGGAGTGCCACTGAATCATTTACCAGTGCATCCACCGCATTGAGTCTGTCGATTATACGTGCAGGACTTAAAAGCGGCTGTTCGATGTATGAACGGAGAAGTCTTTTACCCATCGAAGTTTTGGTATCATCCATTACCCAGAGGAGCGAACCCTTCTTTTCCTTGTTTCTTAAGGTCTCACAGAGTTCGAGGTTTCTTCTTGCGGAAAGATCAAGGCTCATGAAAGCATTGTCATCGGCAAGCTTTATTTCGGTAAAGCGTCCAGTAAGCGAACGCTGTGTTTCGTAGAAATAGTCGAAAAGTCCGCAGACTGCACATGTACGGATGTCATCTTCCGGAAGGAAAAGATCAGCGTAGGATGAAACTGAAAACTGCTTTGAAACTATCTCCTGCTTTTCCTTTGTATCGAAACAGATATCGTCACGTACTGTGTATGAGCATTCAAGCCTTGACTTGATAAAATCGCAGACTGTTTCAAGTTTAAGAAAATCGCTGTTGAAAATAACTTCCGAAGGACGGTATCTTGACAGATCATTTATAATGTCGTTTTCCAGTTCCTTTCCGGAAAGAACTGCTGAAACGGATGCATCACCGGTGGATATGTCGGCGCAGCACACGGCACATTCGCCGTCTTTATAGTATGCACAGCAGATGTAGTTGTTTGTGGAATCATCGAGCATGCTGCCCTCAATAAGAGTACCCGGTGTGATTATCTTAACAACATCGCGGACAACTATCCCCTTCGCCTCGTTCGGGTCTTCCATCTGTTCGCAGACTGCGACCTTGTAACCGAGTTCTATAAGCTTTTTGGTGTACACATCTGAACTGTGAAAAGGAACGCCGCACATAGGTGCTCTTTCCTCAAGTCCGCAGTCACGTCCTGTAAGAGTAAGTTCAAGTGCGCGTGACACAGTTATAGCATCGTCAAAAAACATTTCATAAAAATCACCGAGACGGAAAAACAGTATGTATTCCATGTACTTGTCCTTGATGTCACAGTACTGTTTCATCATCGGTGATATTTTTTCTCTGTCAATGTCCTTATAAAGCATATGGGTTCTCCTTCTTGCTGTACATTATCTTCAGCCGCACAGCAATATAATTATAACATCATGGTTTTGATAATGTCAAGGTTGTAAAAAAGCTGCGAAGCGGATCGCTTCACAGCTATGGAACGCCTTCGGCGTGCTATTTTAACAAAATTTATCCCAGTGTATTCGCTCCTTGATACTGATTTCTTTTTGTTTTACAGGTGCAGAATCTTTCCGTGGCTTTCCGATTCCAATGAAACAAGGCATGAAGTAGTCTTCGGGAAATCCGAGTACTTTTCTTGCATATTCTTCTTCATCGCCAAGCGGTACTCTTAAATTACAGCCATATCCTTCGGCAGTCGCTGCTAAAAATATATTTTCGATACTGCACCAGATTGAAGCGAATCCGTTCAGATGTGAGATATTTTCCGGGTGAAGAATATCAGTTTTCTGCTTAAGCAAAGGAATAATGATCGCTGATGCATCAAACAGCATCCTGTATTGTTTAGGAACCGCGTTACGGTAACACTCCTGCTGTTTATAACTTCATAGAATTCCATAGAATGCTCCTTTGTATCTCCCTGCAAAATTTTCAAAATTGAGTAACTCGTTTGCCTTTTCGTTGATTTTCCAGTCTACGACTGGAAAATTTCAATTTAGTTTCCGAAGGAAACTACACCATTCCGTTCGTTAGTAATACATGAATTATACCACATACGGATCAACAAAAACAAGCCCTCTGAACTTTTCAGAGAGCTTGCAAAAATATGAATTATTAATATTCGTTCTGATATTCGTAACTGTCAGGATTGACTTTCACGTTGTTTTTTCTTACTTCAAAGTGAAGATGCGGACCTGTTGAAGAACCGGTCGTTCCCACAAGGCCGATAAGCTGTCCTTTTGATACACGCTGTCCTGTACTTACGAATACTGCCTGAAGATGAGCATATACGGTCGAATGAACCGCATCGTCATGAGCGATTATGATATAGCTTCCGTATCCGCCGCCGCATGAGCACGCATATTCATGTGTACAGCCTGTGTCAACAGCTGAGGCAATTATTCCGTTGTCGGCCGCATACACTTTAGCGCCTCTGATACCACCCTCATGGCCTAATCCGTCCACGTCGATAGCACCGTGATTTCTTCCGTCCCAGAAATCGCTGGAACGATGAGTGAATCCCGGTACCGGCCAGTACATGAGAGATGAATTATCCGCCTGAGGAGCATCATTGGTGTCAGGAACTACCGGCTCGTCTTCCGGTTCATCCTCAGGAACCTGTGTTACAGGTTTTTCCTCTTCCTCAGGAGCCTGTGTCACTGGCTTTTCCTGTTCACGTTCGGCAGCCTCTGCAGCCTTTCGTGACTCTTCAGCTTTTCTTGATTCTTCCGCTTTTCTCGATTCTTCAGCTGCTATAGCGAGAGATTCAGACACTCTCTTTGATTCAGCAATGGATTCCTGCCTCATCTGTTCCATGATCTCGTCAATGGCAGCATCCATCTTTTTCTGTTCTTCTTCCTTGAGGGCTATAAGCTCTTCACTTTCGGTAATATGACTTGAAAGTGCAGTCTTCTCGCCGTCAAGTTTTGAAAGTTCCTCACTTGTTGCGTCATAATCTGCGTTAAGGATCTCCAGTTTTTCGTTCAGTTCTTCCTTTTTCGCAGCCGCATCTTCAAGATCTCCTGAAAGCTTCTCCTGTCTGTTCTGAAGATTTTCCTCGAGTTCCTTCAGCTTTACAAGCTGCTCGTTAAGCTTTGTGACCAGCTTTTTATCGTGATCGGCAACTCTAGAAATGATCTCGAACTTCATCAGAATATCTTCAAAATTACTTGAACCGGAAAGCACTGCAGCCAGATTGTCTCCGCCTGACATATAAGATGCGCGCAGACGTTTCTTGTAGAGTTCCATGTTTTCATCTATAAGAACGTTCTGAGTACCGATCTGTTCTTCGACATCAGAAATACCAGCTACGTTTTCCTTTATATCCTCATCGATCTGGTTCATCTGTTCAACTACCACGCCGATGTTCTGGTTCTGAAGTATTATCTTTTCATTAAGTGCATTCTGATAATCGAGTTTGGCGCTCTCATCTGATACAACAGAATCGTAATCCTTCTTCGCTTCCTCGATCTCTTTTTTCAGTTCAGCGATCTTTTTGTCGTTTTCAGCTTTCTGGTTTTCAAGCTCCTGTACAGTAGGCTTTTCTTCGGCTGATGAAAGAAAAACCGCCTGATTGCCCGAAAAGCTGTACGCAGTTATACATGCGATCAGTCCCGCAAGTAT
>CADAPI010000188.1:0-781 GCA_902789705.1 uncultured Ruminococcus sp. | reverse complement strand
CCGTTTGCACACTGTGTAATTACAGTATTTATCTGTGAAAGCATTGAATCCATCTCAGCCTTTGCTGCTTCAAATTCCATCATAAGCTCTGAACCCATGATGCTTCCGTAAAGATTCTTGATGTCATCGTCAAGCTGAGTAAGCTTTTCCGCATCCTTGTCATCCTTCGCCATTTCACCGGCAAGTTCTGTACGAAGATCATTGAACTCACTGATCATCTTCTGAAGCTCAGGATCACTGTCGTTCTTTTCTCTTGCGGCAACATATGCCTTGTATCTTGCATCCTGCTGGATGAGTTTTCCGAGTTCTCTTGTTTTTTCGATAACATTGTCCATTGTAAATTCCTCCGAATAAAATAACTTTTTTCTGCGGGCGTCTGTAAAACGTTTTTCAGTACCGTATCTGCCGGCAAATCACCGTGAGTGTCCTCCGGTCAGACCAGTTCGCCCTCAACAGCCCAGTTACGTGCTGCGGTGATCTTTACATTCACAAACTGTCCGGTAAGTGAACTGTCGCCTTTAAAGTTTACTATTATAAATTCACTGCTCTTTCCGGTAAGTGTTCCTTCCCCGCCTTTTCCGGGACCGTCCACAAGTACCTTCAGAGTTTTTCCGATGTATTTTCTGTAGTCTTCAGTAGTTATTCTTCTCTGAAGTTCAAGAAGCTTCTGCATTCTTTCCTGCTTTGCGGAATAAGGTGTCCTGTCTTCGAGAAGAGCCGCCTTCGTTCCGGTCCTCTTTGAATAGATGAAACTGTAGATGTTGCTGTAGCGCACCTTTTC